>CAZGTK010000036.1:0-12696 GCA_964528415.1 uncultured Burkholderiales bacterium
CCGCTACGTCGAGGCGCTGACGCGGGATCTGGAGTTCGCGCTGCCGCAGGTGTGGGGCCGCAAGGTCTACAGCGTGTTCTTCGGCGGCGGCACGCCGAGCCTGCTCTCGCCGGAGGCGATCGACGCGATCCTCTCCGCCGTGCGCGCGCGCCTGCCGCTCGCGGCGGACGCCGAGGTCACACTGGAGGCGAACCCCGGCACGGTGGAGGCGGCGAAGTTCCGCGGCTTCCGCGACGCCGGCGTGAACCGCCTGTCGCTCGGCATCCAGAGCTTCGACGACGCCATGCTCGAGGCCATCGGCCGCATCCACGGCGCCGACGAGGCGCGGCGCGCGGCCGAGCTGGCGCTGGAAACCTTCGGCAACGTGAACCTCGACCTCATGTACGCGCTCCCCGGCCAGATGCCGGAGCAGGTGAAGCGCGACGTCGCCGCCGCGGTCGCGTTCGCGCCGCCGCACCTCTCCGCGTATCACCTGACGCTGGAGCCCAACACGTATTTCCACCGCTACCCGCCGCAGCTCCCCGACGACGACACCGCCGCGGCGATGCAGGGCGCGGTGGAGCAAGCGCTCGGCGCCGCCGGCTACGCCAACTACGAAACCTCCGCGTTCGCGCAGCCCGGCCGCGAGTGCCGCCACAACCTGAATTACTGGAGCTTCGGCGACTACCTCGGCATCGGCGCCGGCGCGCATTCGAAGATCTCGTTCCCCGACCGCGTCACGCGCGCGATGCGCTACAAGCAGCCGCGCCAGTACCTGGAGCAGACCGAGCGCGGCGAGCCGGTGCAGCAGGCGCACGACGTCGAGCCCGCCGACCTGCCGGGCGAATTCATGATGAACGCGCTGCGGCTGCGCGAGGGCTTCGCGCTCGCGCTGTTCGAGGAGCGCACCGGCCTGCCGATCACCGCGACGCTGCCGGCGCTGGAAGATGCCGAGCGGCGCGGCTTCATCGAGCGCGACCACGCGCGCGTCGTGCCGACGCCACTCGGACGGCGGTTTTTGAACGATTTGTTGCAGGTGTTTTTGGCCGCGGAAAGCCGATGACGGCGGGCGGAATGGGAGTGAATTGCCGGGCCGGGGGAAGCAGCGTTTCTAGTATTGGATGCTTGTTGATGTCGGCGCGAGCAATTTTATGTTTTTGTGAATGTTTATCATGTCGGCTAAATCAAGTTCGGCGACGAGGAGGTCAGTGGTGGCCGCGTTCAAAGTTGATTTCGATGCGCTCGAATGGCAGCTGCTTCCGGGCGCACGTGTGAAGGTGCATCGGGACGGCTCAAAGCAGCTTAGGCTGGTGGAGGTCACATCGGAGTTCATCGAGCCGAACTGGTGCGAGAAAGGGCATGTCGGCTTCGTTGTATCAGGTACCTTGGAGATCGATTTTCGAGGTCGAGTCATTCAGTATCCTGAAGGCTCAGGTATCTGTATTCCTCCCGGCTCTTCGACTGGCCACAAGGCTCGTTCTGTGACGCCGGTTGCTCGTCTCGTCTTGGTGGAAGATGTCTAGCTTGTCGAAAGTGACGTCGACGCCGAACGAGCCCATGCAGCGGACCGCTCACCAGCGCCGCGTCGAGCCATTGTTGCCCGGCCCCTGATGGCCGGCGTTATCCGCCCACTCGCGTAATCCTTTACGCTCCACTTAGTTGTGCAAACGTGTTTCCTTTAACAAGAAAGCGCGCTTCCGCTCTTGCATGGATACTGGTTCTGTCCACAGCACTTTTCGGGTGCGGCACTGGTATGAGTATGAAGAGGACCGAGTATCCAGGTGCGTGGCCAGCACGTGTCGAGAAAGCCGGGAACGCAGAATGTATAGATATCTCGGGCAGCTACAAGGCCGGTGACGGCGATTCGCTGCTTCCTTTCTTCCTGTTTGGAGTTGATGACACGTCCTCGCATGAATGGTCCGATCTGGTCCAGATCAATGAGCAAGTATTGGCTGCACCTGACGATTCCACGGTAACGGTCAGCTTTCTCGACGCAGATCGTATTGAAGTGGTAGTAGCCATACGGGGGACCCCTATAGCAAGGCAAGTCTTGAAGCGTTCACATCTGTCCGCGTCGGCCGCGGAGATGTGGCTTGGGCAAGGCGATCAAACGTTTCGTTGCGATGCGGATAGCATCGTGACGGCGGGGGCCTCTGTGAGTGATTGGGTTAAGTTTCGCCTCCCATACGAGGAAAGGAAGCGCCTGTACAGACGGCGAGATATCAGACACGCGGGAACATCGTATGGTTATTTTGATTTTTCAAAAGCCCTCGACGGAAGTTTGGTGATGCGCGAGCGTCGCTTCTTTTGCGTTGACTGTGGCAACCTGAATTACCGGTGGCGGCGATGGGAGCCCGTGCTCAGCCCGCCCAGGTAACCGTGAAGGTGCGTGTCTTCCCCGGGCTCGAATAATTCAGAGCTAGAGGAGCCAGCAACTGACTTGGTCTCAAGGGGCAACGAATAGGAGGCCAGGCGCGGGTATTCTCAACAGCTGCTTGCTGCCCGACGGCTCACGGTCGTCGCTCCGCGTGCGCCAAGGTCTCGCCGATGAAGAGAAGTTCCAATGATCACCACCATCACCACATTCCAGTTGCAGGAACCGATCACGCGGGAAGAAGCGCGCCGCATCTTTCTCAGCACGGCGCCGAAGTATCAAGACGTGGCCGGCCTGGTGCGGAAATGCTACGTCGTGTCGCAGGACGGGCGCACCGTCGGCGGCATCTACCTGTGGAACTCCCGCGCCGAGGCCGAGGCGATGTACACCGAGAGCTGGCGGGCTTTCGTGCGGGAGAAGTACGGTACCGATCCGTCGGTCACGTACTTTGAAACGCCCGTCGTGGTCGACAACGTCACGGGCGAGATTCTCGCGGACGAGTAAGCTGGTCGTCGCGCGTCGGCTGCGCCGCGGCGGACGGGTGACGAGGGCGCGGCCACGGACCCTCCGGCACGCCGGCGGGAAGCGCCCGCGCAGGAGGCGACGATCCCCGTGCGGTGGGCCGCCGGGGCATCGCTTGCCCGGCGAGGGCAGCCCCCGATCTTGCGGCTCGCCGGTGACAGGCGCAGTATCCCGGGTGACCTTTTCTGCGGCCTCGGTGGGGGCCGCACGCCGATTTCGGGGGCAGGCGAATCGTGCGCTCAGATGGGGATGCTTCTCCGCTCGTGTCCACTGCCTGGCTGGCCGAGCACCTGGACGATCCGGGCGTTCGCATCGTCGACGTCCGCTGGCGCTCGCGATACGAGAACGGGCGGGGGATCAGCTTCGACGACCACGAGGGCTACCTCGCCGGCCACATTCCCGGCGCCGTGTTCGCGGGCATGATCACGGACCTGTCCGACCCCGACCATCCCGTGCCGGACATGCTGGCGCCGCCCGAGCAGTTCGCGCGGGTGATGAGCCGTCTCGGCGTCGGCAGCGATACGCTGGTCGTCGCGTACGACAACATGGGGTTCCCGCTGGGCTCCGCCCGCCTGTGGTGGGCGCTGTCCTACTACGGGCATGACCGCGTGCGGGTTCTCGACGGCGGTTTGCGCGCATGGCAGTCCGACGGGCGTGCGCTAGCCACCGACGTTCCCGCCATGGAACCCGCCACGTTCGCGCCGCGCGTCTGCCCGGAATGGATGGCGTCGAAACAGGACGTCGTCGCCGCCATCGGCCGGCCCGGCACGGTCATTGTCGACTGCCTGACGCCCGAGCTTTATCGCGGCGGCGGCGAGCGCCACCTGTGGGGCCAACGCCCCGGGCACATTCCCGGCGCGGTCAACGTGCCCTACATGGCGAACATCGATCCCGCGTTGGCGACGGCGACCGCAGCGGAGCGCGAGCGCATGCTGGCGAGCGGCCGGTCGTTCGCGTTTGCCGCGCCGGAGACGTTGTCGCGCCTGTACCGCAGTATCGGCGTGACGCCCGACCAGGAAGTCATTACCTATTGCGGTCGCGGCTACGCAGGCGCCTGCGGGCTGCTGGCCCTGAAGATCCTGGGCCACGAGCGCGCCCGTCTCTACGACGGGTCGTGGGCGGAGTGGAGCGCCGATCCGAGCCTGCCGACCGAGGTCGGCTCGCCCTAGCGGGGCGTCGCAATTCGGTGCGGCGTGTGGAGTCGGGCGTTGGGGCCGTGGTCGCCATGGAGGCGGCAGGGGTGCCCCGCGACGACGGTTTCATCGGCGTCGTTTTCCGCGCACGAAGCGCGGCGGCGGTTGAGCGTCGCCGCGCCGGTCGCGGATGCCGCGTCCCGTCGGCCGCGCCTCGGGTCGGACGACCCTGCGGGCATCGGGACGCGCCGATGCGGGCGAGATGATGTCTGCCTCGGCCGATGCGTATAACATGCGCTTTGCCTCGCGTCCGGCCGCATCGTCGGGCGCCGTCATCGAGAGCTGCCAACCCGATAACCCAATGGACAAGACGTTTGCCGAGCATTTCGCCGCGGACTGGATCGCGTCCTGGAATGCCCACGAT
Organism: uncultured Burkholderiales bacterium; assembly: GCA_964528415.1. Lineage (GTDB taxonomy): Bacteria > Pseudomonadota > Gammaproteobacteria > Burkholderiales > UBA6910 > DATIUV01. The sequence continues at coordinate 4,433 of CAZGTK010000036.1, forward strand.
CTCGACCGCATTCTGTCGCATTACGCGGACGACTTCGAGATGTCGTCGCCCGTCATCGTCCAGGTCGCGGGGGAGGCATCGGGGAAGCTGCGAGGAAAGGACGCGGTGGGCGCGTATTGGAGGAAGGCGCTGGACCTGCTTCCGGACCTTCAGTTTGAACTCATCTCCGTTCTGGCCGGCGTCGATTCGGTCACGCTCTATTACCGGGGCGCTCGCGGCCGCCTGGCCGCGGAGGTCTTTCACTTCGGACCGGACCGCAAGGTCGCGCGAGCTTTTGCGCACTATGCCGTTTGATCCGGGGGCCGCCCCGCGACTTCTCGCCGGCGACCACGTGGCCGCCCCATGACGCTATCGGCGATCGTTCCCGGCGAGGTCTGGCACGCCCGGCAACCCCTTCGGTTCGGCCCCCTGGAGCTCACGACCCGGATGACGGTCGTGCGGCTCCGGGCGGGCGGCCTCTGGGTCCATTCGCCGATCGCGCCGACCCCCGCCCTCTGCGCCGCGCTGCGTGACCTGGGCGAGGTCCGCTTCGTCGTGGCGCCGAACAGAAGTCACCACCTCTTCTTCCGCGCCTTTCTTGAAACGCAGCCTCATGCGCGCGGCTGGGTGGCGCCGGGATTGAAGGACAAGCGTCCGGACCTCGCCGAGTTCCCGGAGCTGCGCGGGCCGCTGCCCTGGGACGACGAACTGGCGCCGCACTTCATCGCCGGGCTGCCGATCATCGACGAGACGGTCTGGTTCCATGCCGCCACGCGGACGCTGATCCTGACCGATCTGCTTTTCGCGTTCGGCCGCGACAACGCGCGGCTTACGCGCTTCGTCGCCCGATTGCTCGGCGTTCTCGACCATGTCGGCATGTCGCGGACGATGAAGCTCGCGGTGCGCGACCGCAACGCGCTGGCTGCGTCGGTGCGGCCGCTGCTCGCGCTGCCGGTCGATCGCATCATCCTGGCGCACGATCAGATCGTAACCGACGAGGCGTCCTTGCGGCTGCGGCGCGCCTTCGACTGGCTGCAGTGAATCCGGCTGCGGCGGCCGGGCGGATGCGTGGGGCCGTGGCCGTTGAGGCCGGCCGCGATTCAGGCAACCAAAGGGGCCTGGCGAAACGAGGGACACGATGCGCCCCGGCTCGGCGCCGCTGCGAAGGTCGACAGCCGGCGTCGCCGCCCTCCGAGGGGCCGTGCTCCGGGAGTGGATGGTTGCATGGCAGGAAGCAACGGCATTGCTTGCCGAACGGGGCCGTCACCCCGAGCCCGTGGGGTTTGCGCTTTGTCTTGCGCCGCACGACCCCGCATCATCAAGGGTGCCGGGTTCGACACTCTAACCGCCGCGGCGACTGACCACGCGCATCAGGCATCGCGCGCGCGCGCCAACCGGAGGCCTACCATGGAAGCAACCGACCTTCTCATGCAGGAACACCGCGTCATCGAGCGCGTGCTGGCCGCGCTGGAAAGGGCCGCCCGACGCCTCGCGTCCGGCGAGGCGATCGGGCCCGACGTCTTCGTGCAGGCCGCCGAGTTCTCCAAGGGGTTCGCGGACGGCTGCCACCACCGGAAGGAGGAGGGGGCGCTCTTTCCCGCCATGGAGGCGGCCGGCGTGCCGCGCGAGGGCGGCCCCATCGGCGTCATGCTCGCCGAGCACGACGAGGGCCGCCGGCTGACCGGCGCGATGCGCTCCGCGGCCGAGCGGCTCGCCGCGGGCGGCGCCGACGCGCGGGCCGAGGTGGTGCGCTTCGCGATGGGCTACGTCGCGCTGCTGCGCCAGCACATCGCGAAGGAGGACAACGTGCTCTTCCCCATGGCCGCGCGATTCCTGCGCGGGCCGGCGCAAGCCGAGCTGGCCGAGGCGTTCGAGCGCGTCGAGCGCGACGAGGCGGGCGAGGGCGCGCACGAGAAATTCCTCGCGCTGGCGGCTTCGATCGAGAAGCTGGCGGCGCAATAGGGGTTGGGCGCCGGCAGCGACGTTCAGCGAGCCAATCCGCGTGGCTTTCCTCCCGGGCTTCATTCTGATCGTCGGACTTGCCACCGCGCCCGCCGCGATGGCCTGCGCGCCGTTCATCGAGGAACACCGCTCGGGCGGAGCGGCGTCGTTCCGTCCGCACACCACGGCGCTCGAGCGCTGCGAGGTCGACGAGCCGACCTATCGCCGCGTCGTGTCGGCGTGGCTCGCCGCGCGGCCGGCCGACGCGCCGCCGCTCACGTCGCTCTTCCTCGGCCGGGCGGTTTCCTTTCCGTGGCTCTCGCGGCAGATCGCGGATGCCGCGCTCGCGCGTCCGGGGTGGGCGGCGCGCGTTTCGCAGGCGAAGCCCGGCGAGCGCGACGGGCTCGGCGGCGAGATCCTGCGCGATCTCGCGCTGCTGGGGCGCCTCGCCGCGCCGTTCGAGGGCACGCGATACCAAGCGGTGCGGCTGTCCTACGAAAAGATCCTCTTCGGACCCGCCGACGGGCACACGTCCAACCGGAGCGGCGGGGCGGTGATGGTCCCGTTCGACGCCCAGATCTGGCTTAAGATCGCGCCGCGCAACGGAACGTCGCCGCCCCGATCGCCGGGTTAGAATGTCGCCGCCATGGCGCGGCAGGAGCCGCCCGGTGCGCGGATCGATCGACCCGCGACCCGTCCGACACGACCAGCAGGGAGGAACGCCTTGAGCGCCGAGCAGCGCGTGAAAGAACTGGGACTGGAGCTGCCCGCGGCGACGGCGCCGAAGGCGCACTACGCCAACGCCGCGCGCACCGGCAACCTGCTGTTCCTCGCCGGCAAGGCGCCGCTGCCGGAGAACGGCAAGGTGCCGAAGGGCCGGTTCGGGCGCGAGTACACCGCCCAAGACGGCTACCGCTTCACGCGCACCACCGCGATCGACCTGCTGGCGGTGATGCGCGCGGAGCTGGGCTCGCTCGACAAGGTCGCGCGCATCGTCGAGATCCAGGGCTTCCTCAACACGGTGCCCGAGTTCGAGGACCATCCCAAGGTCATGGACGGCTGCTCCGACCTGCTGGTGGCGGTGTTCGGCGAGCGCGGCGTGCATGCGCGCTCGGTGCTGGGCGCCACCTCGCTGCGCCACGGTGTGCCGGTGGTGCTGAAGGCGGTGGTCGAGGTGCTGCCGTGACGGCGCGGGCCCGCGGGGCGCGCGGCCGCGGCCGCGGCCGCTGAGGGGAGCGCGTGCACACCATCCTCGACCTGTTCGCCAAGAACCGCGCCTGGGCCGAGGGCATCACCGCGCGCGACCCGACCTTCTTCGACGTCCTGTCGAAGCAGCAGACCCCGCGCTACCTCTGGATCGGCTGCTCCGACAGCCGCGTGCCGGCCAATCAGATCGTCGGCCTGCTGCCGGGCGAGATGTTCGTCCACCGCAACGTCGCCAACGTCGTCGTGCACTCGGACCTGAACTGCCTGTCGGTGATCCAGTACGCGGTCGAGGTGCTCAAGGTCGAGCACATCATCGTCTGCGGGCATTTCGGCTGCGGCGGCGTGCAGGCGGCCTGGAGCGCCCGCCCGCTGGGGCTCATCGACAACTGGCTGCGCCACGTGCAGGACGTGGCCGAGACCCACGCCGCCCTGCTCGACGCCGCGGCCGACGAAGCCGAGCGCGTCGACCGCCTGTGCGCCCTCAACGTGCTGGAGCAGGCCCACCACGTGTGCCGCACGACCATCGTGCAGGACGCCTGGCGCCGGGGCCAGCCGCTCGCCGTGCACGGCCTCGTGTACCGGCTGCGCGACGGCATCCTGCGCAACCTCGGCTTCAACATCCACCGCGCGCACGACGTGGCCGGGCGCTACGACGTCGCGCTCGAGCAGATCGCGTCGCGGGCGGCGCTGTGATCGGGGCGGCGGCCCGGAGCCTGCCGTGACCCACCATCTCCTCGCCGGCGCGTCGTTCGTGCTCCTCGTCGTCGGCGCGCTGCTCGCGTTCGAGGTGATCCGGCCGTTTCGCGACCTCGCCGTCGACGGGCCCCTCGCGATGGCGTGCTGGGGCCTGGGCATGCTGCTGCCGGCGATCGCGCTGTGGCTGCGGCAGGGCCTGTTCGCGCTCAACGTGACGGCGCTGGTGCTCAACGTCTTCGCCCTGCTGGCGATGGGCGCGCTGCTGTTGCTCGCGAAGCCGACCCGGCTGTTCTGATCCGGACTACCCGCGCCGCGACCAGCGGCGGGCTCGCGTGCTGCGCCTGCACCGGCGCGTTTTCGGGCCGGTTTTGGCGCAGAAACGGCGAAACGGACGCCGAAAACGCGAATTCCGCTTTTTCGGGAGCGCGCGCAACCGGCTGTTCGCTGCGCCGCAGCGCGTTCCGGCACGGTCTATATACAAAGAATTACCCGAAGACCGGAGGAGGCCGTCCATGTCGCTCGGACTGCAAGCCCTGCTCGCGTTCACGCCCATCGGCCTGGCCGGCATCCTGCTGGTGGGGCTGCGCTGGCCCGCCAAGCGCGCCATGCCGGTGGTCTACATCGTCACGGCGCTGATCGCGCTCCTGTTCTGGGGCGTGAGCGCCCGGCGCGTCGCGGCGGCGACGCTGGAAGGCCTCATCATCACCGGGCAGGTGCTTTGGATCATCTTCGGCGCGCTGCTGCTGCTGGAGACGCTCAAGTACTCCGGCGGCATCGCCACCATCCGCAGCGGGTTCTCGGGCATCAGCCCGGACCGCCGGGTGCAGGTGATCCTGATCGCGTGGCTGTTCGGCTCGTTCATCGAGGGCGCGTCCGGCTTCGGCACGCCGGCCGCGGTGGTGGGACCGCTGATGGTGGCGGTGGGCTTCCCGGCGCTGGCGGCGGTGACCTTCGGCATGATGATCCAATCGACGCCCGTGTCCTTCGGCGCGGTGGGCACGCCGCTGCTGGTCGGCGTGCAGGGCGGCCTGCAGCGCGACGCTATGACCGCGGCGCTGCAGGCGAAGGGGCTGGCGTGGGCGGACTTCTTCAACGTGGTGGTGGCCGAGGTCGCCGTCATCCACGCCATCTGCGGCACGCTGATGCCGACCCTGCTGGTGATGTTCATGACGCGCTTCTTCGGCCCCAACCGGTCGTGGACCGAGGGCCTCGCCGTGCTGCCGTTCGCCCTGTTCGCGGCGCTCGCGTTCACGGTGCCCTACGCGCTGGCCGGCGTCTTCCTCGGGCCCGAGTTCCCGTCGCTGCTGGGCGGGCTGCTGGGGCTGGGGGTGGTGGCGTTCGCGGCGCGCGCCGGATTCCTGGTGCCGAAGAAGTCGTGGGACTTCGCCCCGCGGGAGCAGTGGCCGGCGGAGTGGATGGGCAAGCTGCACCTGGAGGAAAAGGCCATCGCGCACCGGCCGATCGGGCCGCTGATGGCGTGGCTGCCCTACATCCTGCTCGCGCTGCTGCTGGTGCTGAGCCGCACGGTGGACCCGTTCAAGCAGGCGCTGCTGGCGGTGAGCGTCGGCGTGAAGAACATCCTCGGCGAGACCGGCATCGGCGGCAGCTTCCAGCCGCTGTACCTGCCGGGCGGCATCCTGGTGCTGGTCTGCCTGGTGACGGTGTTCCTGCACCGCATGAAGTGGCCGGACTTCGGCCGGGCGGTGAAGGAGTCGGGCGGCACGCTGCTGGGCGCGGGCTTCGTGCTGCTGTTCACGGTGCCGATGGTGCGCATCATGATCCAGTCGGGCGTCAACGCCAACGAGCTCGGCAGCATGCCGATCGTCATGGCACGCTGGGTGGCGACGTCGGTCGGCGAGGTCTATCCGCTGTTCGCGCCGACGGTGGGCGCGCTGGGCGCCTTCCTCGCCGGCTCCAACACGGTGTCGAACCTGATGCTGAGCCAGTACCAGTACAGCGTCGCGCAGGCGCTGGGCGTGAGCGGCGCGATCATGGTCGCCGCGCAGTCGGTGGGCGCCGCGGCCGGCAACATGATCGCCATCCACAACGTCGTCGCGGCGTCGGCCACCGTCGGCCTGCTGGGCCGCGAGGGCATCACCCTGCGGCGCACGGTGATCCCGACGATCTACTACGTGCTGCTGGCGGGGCTGCTGACGCTGATCGCCATCCGCGTGCTGAAGGTCACCGACCCGCTGCTGGGCGTGCCGCTGCCGTGACCTCCCGCGCCGACAGCGTGACGTCGCGGCTTGGCCGCGCGCGCGTTGCTCATGAGGGCCGCGCCCAGGGGCCTAGAAGTCGTCGATCAGCTTCTTGACGCGTTTGCGCAGCGACGCTGGTGGCGCACCCTTGCCGGCCTGCCTGAGGCGCTCGTTGATTTCCTTCTCCATCTCGGCGCGGGAGTAGCAGCTCCGGCAATGGTTGAGATGATGCTCCACCATGGCCAGCGCCTGCGGGTCTTTCAGTTCGCCGTTGACGTAAGCGTACAGGTGGTCGAACGCCGCGAGGCAGTCGCTGTTGAGAGCGTCGGGCGGGTCGGGTTTGCGGGTCATGAGCGTGGTTCCATGAGACGTTCACGGGAGGCGAGGAGGCCGGCGTCTTGGGCGTGTTGCCAGAGCGATTTCTGCAGCAGGGTGCGACCTCGGTTCATGCGCGAGCGGATTGTTCCGGGCGAAACGCCGAGGACTTCCGCCGCTTCGTCGTAGGAAAGCCCCTCGACGTTGATTAGCACGACGACTACCCGGAACGGTTCGGGCAGGCTCTCGATCGCAGTTGCCAGATCCTCGCCGAGCAGCTTGTTCATGACTTCGCGCTCGGGATTCGCCCACCAGGCCACAAACTCGTCGGGCTGCTGAATCAGGAGCGCGGCAACCTCTCCGTCCTGCTCTGGCGAGGGCAATGCGTCGTAGGAATATTCCGCCGGCCGGACGCGCCTCTTGCGGTAGTCGCTGATGTAGCAGTTGTGGAGGATACGGAAAATCCACGGGCGGAAGCGGCTGTCGTCGTTCAGGCTGTCGATCGACGACCACGCCTGCGTCGCGGCCTGCGCCACCAGGTCTTCCGCGTCGGCGGCGTTCCGCGTCAGGCGCAGGGCGACGGAGAAAAGCGAATCCAGGTTTGCTTCGACGCTGCGGCTGAAGAACGCTTTGCGCTCACTGTTTCCGGGCATCCTGTATTCCCTTGGCGATCTTCGGCCCATTGGCATCGTCGGTCGGCCGCCGGCCGTGAACAACCGATATGGAGGACGCGCAGAGCGGTCCGCCGGACCCCGGGAAAAGCGATCGTTTCCCGGGCCCGGCCGCCAGCGCGTCAAAAGGTCAGCGTCGCCGCCCCTTCGCTCACGACGCCGAGCATTGCCGTTGAGCCGGCCAGCTCGACGCCGTCGATGAGGTCCTCCTTCTCGTAGCCGCGGACCTTGGCGCACGGCGGGCACACCATGATGGTGCCGCCGCTGTCGATAATGTTCTGCATCATATCCTTGATCGGCGGGTCCAGCGGGTTCGGCCGCGCCAGCTCCGCCGCACCCTTGCGCGCCCAGTCGGCGCCCGAACTCACCAGGAACATCGTTACGTGGTAGCCCGAGGCGATGCCGCCGTTCGCGACGCTCCATGCGACCGAGGCGCGCTCGTCATTGCAGCCGTTGGTCACCACGACAACCAGTTTCTTTGTGTTCGACATCTCCTTGCTCCTCTTCGGATTGAATGGCGGGGTCCATAGGTCCCCGACTCGCGCCTGCGGCGCCTCGCATGGGTTCGGTTCCCGACATGCTTACGGCTAAAGACGCAGCCGGTGGCCGTTCAGGTCCCGAATTTGCGCAATCCGAAAGAAAGACAAGTAAAAGCAGCGCCTTGTCCGGTCGGCGCGGGGGCCCAACCGGGCCTTGTCACCGCCGCCGCCGCGGATCGCCGAAGAATTCCTGCATCAGGAAGGCCTCGAGCCCGGCGTTGTCCTGCGGCCGCGCCGACAGCGTGACGTCGCGGCCGAGCCGCGGCGAAACCCAGACGAAATCCTCGTCGGTGTTCTCGCGGATGATGGCGATCATCCGGCGCACCACGGCGATCTGGATGCTCGAGTTGTTTCCCTGGCGCACCTCGATCAACTGCTCGGTGTTGCGCTCGATGTCCTTGTTCCAGCCGAAGAAGACGAACTCGGCGCTGTCGTAGCCGATGCGCCGGATCTCGAAAATGCCGCCCACCTTGTTCTCGCCGTAGGTCGGCGCGCGGTCGAGCCCCAGGTTGGAGGCGACGATCTGGTCGAAGCGGTCGCGCTCGCTCGGGCGCGGCGCGACGGCCGGCGTCGGCGGCGAGGCCGAGGCCGAGGCTTGCGCGCGCGCGCGGCGCTGGGCGGCGATGTAGGACGAAAGGTCGCCGGCCGCGGCGCTCGGCGCCGGTTCCGGCTCCGCCGGTTTCGGCAGCGGCTTCGGCGCCGGCGCCTTCTCCGCGGAC
>CAZGTK010000037.1:0-8939 GCA_964528415.1 uncultured Burkholderiales bacterium
CGTCGTGCCGGCCGGCCTGGCGGAAGCTGCCGATGGCGCGCAGGCCCTCGGCCGTGCGCGTGGTGCCGTCGGGCAGCGTGAGCCGCAAGCCGCGCCGGCGGATCGCCGCCAGGTGCTCGCCCCGGTCGACCGCCGTGACGTCGATGCCGGCGAGGCTCATGCGCGCCGCGATCAGGCCGCCGATCGCGCCCGCCCCCACGATGCATGTCTTCATGTCGTCCTCCGCGTCGTTGGATGGGTCTTGTTCTTCTCGCGATGCCGCACCGCAGCGCGAACGCGCCGCCGGCGGCACCTGCTGCGTTGGACTGCGCGCGGGCGCGAAGGTTACGCATCGCTCGGCGCGTTTTCACGATGCGCAACGGCCGCGCGCGCGGCCGGCGGCGCGTTTGACACCGCCCGGCGAGGCTCCTACCCTCGCGGTTCCATCAAATTCGCAGGCCGGGAGGGCGTTTGGCTATGACTCAATGGGTGCGCTTCCAGATCGGATCGCGGGTCGGTTTCGGCACGCTGGAGGACGACACGATCACGGTGCACGAGGGCGACATGTTCCACGGCGCGAAGCCCACCGGCGAGACCGAGTCGGCCGCGGCGGTGAAGCTGCTCTCGCCGTGCGTGCCGACCAAGATGGTGGCGCTGTGGAACAACTTCCATCAGCTCGCCGCCAAGCTCAACGTGCCCGAGCCGCCCGAGCCGCTCTACCTGCTGAAGGCGAACAATGCGTTCGCCGCGCACGGCGACGTGATCCGCAAGCCGAAGGCCCACGACGGCAAGATCGTGTTCGAGGGCGAGCTGGGGGTCGTGATCGGCAAGCGCGTTTCCGGCTGCACGCGCGACGAGGCGCCCGGCTACATCTTCGGCTACACCTGCGTGAACGACGTCACCGCGGGCGAGCTGATCCAGAAGGACCCCACCTTCGCGCAGTGGGTGCGCGCCAAGGGCTTCGACACCTTCGGGCCGTTCGGCCCGGCGATCGTGACCGGCGTCGACCCGTACCGGCTGACGGTGAAGACCATCCTCAACGGCCAGGAGCGGCAGAGCTACCCGGTCGCCGACATGATCTTCGGGCCCTACGAGCTGGTGTCGCTGATCTCGAAGGACATGACACTGGAGCCCGGCGACATCATCACCTGCGGCACCTCGGTGGGCGTCGGCTCGATGAAGCCCGGCAGCGTGGTCGAGGTGCTGATCGACGGCGTCGGCCACCTGGTCAACACGTACGAGTAGCCGATGCCGCGGCTCATCGCCGAGCCCGCCGTCGTTCCCGCCGCCGGCAACAAGCCGAAGCGGATCGAGGAGTTCGTCGGGCGCCTCAACACCGGCGACGCGGCCGTGAGCGTGGCGCGCATGAGCTCCCCGCAAGGCTGGGTCGAGCCGGGGCAGCGGCCGGCGTTCCGCGAGCTGACGGTGGTGCTGCGCGGCGCCCTGCGGGTCGAGCACGAAAGCGGTGTCATCGACGTGTGCGCGGGGCAGGCGGTGATCTGCGAGCCGGGCGAATGGGTGCGCTACTCGACGCCGGACGCGGGCGGCGCCGAGTACGTCGCCATCTGCCTGCCGGCGTTCTCGCCCGACACCGTGCACCGCGACGCGGGGTCCTGAGGCAGCGCGGGGCCACGGCGTCGCGCGGTCCTGAGGCAGCGCGGGGCCATGACGTCGCGCGGTTGACTCCCCCTCGCGCGACGCGAGGGGATCGAGGGGACGGTGACGCAGCGCGAAAGGTGCTGTCGCTGATCACCCTCTCCCCGGCCCTCTCCCATCGAGGGAGAGGGAGAAACCCTCACGTCGGCAGAGACGATCGAGGCGTCACGCCGGCGGACACGTCGAACCGTCACCCCGGAGGGTGCGCAAAACGCGTCACCCCGGCGGAAGCCGGGGTCCAGAGGTTTTCAAGCTTCGTTCGCCGACTCCCTGGATTCCGGCCTGCGCCGGAATGACGATCATCTGCGCCCCGGCGGACGCTGAGGCCCGTGTCCCTTAATGGTTCGTCACCCCGGCGCAGGCCGGGGTCCAGGGTTTTTTGTCCTGTCCTGTCCCCCTCCGTCGAATGACTGGATTCCGGCTTTCGCCGGAATGACGATCGAGGCGTCACCCAACGGGACACGTCAAACCGCCGCCCCGGAGCCCACGCGAAAATCGTCACCCCGGCGCAGGCCGGGGTCCAGGGTTTTTGTCCTGTCCTGTCCTGTCCTGTCCCCCTCCGTCGAATGACTGGATTCCGGCTTTCGCCGGAATGACGATCGAGGCGTCACCCCGGCGGACATGTCGAACCGTCACCCCGGAGCGCACGCGAAAATCGTCACCCCGGCGGAAGCCGGGGTCCAGGGCTCTTGCCCTGTCCCCGTCCATCGAACAACTGGATTCCGGCCTGCGCCGGAATGACGGCTGTATCCTGAGTTGCCGCGCCATTTGCGCCGCGATCAGCCCTTCCCGCCCGCCATCGCGGCGCCCTCCGGCGTCTGCCGCAGCTTCCAGCTCATCCACGGCCCGAGCACCGCGCCCACCGCGAGGCTGGTCCACGCCAGCACCCAGGCCAGGCGCCCCGGCTCACCGCCGGACGGCGTGCCGAAGTCCAGCACCAGCCCGAACACCCACGGCGCGATCGCGCCCATGCCGAAGCCGAACACGGAACGCACCGCGTACGCGGGGCCGATGAGCCGGTGCGGCACCAGCTCGGTCAGCGCGGTGGAGTACACCGACGAATCGCCGATGGCGGTGATGTTGTAGAGGATCGCGATGATCGTGAGCAGCCACAGCGGCGCGGCGATCAGCCAGCCGAACACGAGCGAGATCGCCAGGCTCGTCAGGCCCATGCCCAGCATCACCGCGGTGCGGCCGTAGCGGTCGGAGAGCGTGCCGCCGCTCATGCTGCCGAGGGTGCCCACCAGGTGCGCGAGGCCGGCCAGCGCGACGCCGAATCCCACCGCACCGGCACTTAACGCGCGGTCGTGGGCGACAGCCATCGCGAGGTACGCTGGCAGCCACGCCCACATGCCCAAGAGCTCGTAGCAATGGAACGCGTAGGCGAGGATCGCCAGCCGCGCCGGCCGATTGCGCCAGACGGCGAGCAGCGAGCTCTGGCCGGCGAGCTCCGGCGTGGGCGGGCTCACCAGGTTGGGCGTCGCGCGCAGCACCCAGCGCGCGATGACGGCGCCCACCAGCGTCGCCAGCGCCGCGCCAATCAGCGCGGCGCGCCAGCCGAACGCGGGGCTGATCGCGCCGGCGCCGAACAGCGCCAGCGCGTAGCCGGTGGACGCCGCCGCCAGGTAGAAGCCCATCGCGCGCCCGCGCCGCATCGGCTCGAAGCGCTCGGCGATCAGGGTGAGGCCCGGCGTGTAGGAGCCGCCCGAGCACAACGCCGTGAGGCCGTAGAGGATCAGCGCCGACCAGAAGCCGTCGGCGAACACGGCGAACAGCAGCGCCGAGGCGCACGCGGCGTAGTTCATGCCGAGGAAAACCGCCTTGGCGCCGTAGCGCTCGGACAGCCGGCCGGCGACGAACAGCGACACCAGGTAGCTGCCGTGCCACGCCGACTGAATCAGGCCGGCCTGCGCCGCCGACATGCCCCACGCGTCCTTCACCAGCGGCAGCACGCCGGAGTAGACGGTGAAGATGAGCGCGAACGAAAGCCGGCTCAGGCACACCCAGGCGAGCCAGCGCGCGTCGCTGAAGCCGGCGGCGGCGTGCGTCGTGTCCGTGTCGGATGGCGGCATGGGGCGACACTGTAACCGCGGTGTCACGCGGCGGCAACGCGCGTCCCGTGGCCGGCCACGGCGCCCGCCGATATACTCGGGTGAATCCCCGAGCGCCTCCATGTTCGAAAGCATCCAGAACCGCGCCGCGCTGATTGCCCGCGACGGCCTCAAGGTCCGCCGTCTCGTGACGACGTGCCACAAGCTCCTGTCCGAGCGCGGCGAGGCGGCCGGCGTGTCGCTCGCCAGCGAGACGCTGGCGCAATACCGGACCCACGACAGGAAGGAGCAGGTGCGCTTCTTCCTGGCGCTGGCGGACGAGTTTTCCCCCGACCCGAGGGCGGTGCTGCGGGCGGCGCAGGCGTACGCTGAGCAACCGTCGCCGGAGAACCTGGCGACGCTGAACCAAGTGGTGGAGCCGCCGCGGCAGGAAGTTTTCCGCCGGCTCAACCGCGCGCCGGGCGGCACCGGCGCCATCGTGCGGCTGCGCGAACGGCTGATCGACGAGCTGCGCGACTATCCGCAGCTTCGCTCGGTGGACTGGGACCTGCACCACCTGCTCTCGTCCTGGTTCAACCCGGGTTTCCTCACGATCGTCCGGGTGGACTGGCACACGCCCGCGTTCATGCTGGAGAAGATCATCAAGCACGAGGCGGTGCACGAGATCCAGGGCTGGAACGACCTGCACCGCCGGCTCGAGGCCGACCGCCGCTGCTTCGCCTTCTTCCACCCGGCGCTTCCCGACGAGCCGCTGATCTTCGTCGAGGTGGCGCTGGTGGACGACATCCCCGACCGGGTCGCGCCGCTGCTCGAGATCGAGGCGGCGTCCACCGATCCGAAGAAGGCCTCCACCGCCGCGTTCTACTCGATCAGCAACTGCCAGCCCGGGCTGCGCCGCGTCTCGCTCGGCAACTTCCTGATCAAGCAGGTGGCCGACCTGCTCACGGCCGAGTTTCCCAAGGTCAAGCAGTTCTGCACGCTCTCGCCGATTCCCGGCTTCGGCGCCTGGCTCGCGCGCCAGATCAAGGACGGGACGAAGCGCAGCGAGAAGTTCGACGCCGCGCTGGCGAAGGTGGCGGGCGCGCTCGGGCCCGATCCGGCCAAGGCGGCGAACGACCCGAAGACCGCGATGGACAGGCTCGCGCCGCTCAAGGAGCCGCTCACCGCGCTGTGCGCGACCTACCTCGTCAACGACGGCAACGCCGACGGCTTCACGCGCGACCCGGTGGCGCGCTTTCACCTGAACAACGGCGCGCGCATGGAGCGGATCAATTTCGGCGCCGACGAGTCGAAGAAGGGGCTGCGCCAGTCGCTCGGGCTGATGGTGAACTACCTCTACGAGCGGCGCGCGATCGAGTCCAACCACGAGCAGTTCGCGCAGCGCCAGGTGGTGGCCTCGCGCGGCGTGCGCGGAGCGCTGCTGACGAAGTAGCTCCCGGGGCGAAGCCCGCCTGCGCGCCGGCCAGCGCTCCGGCACGGCAGGGCATCGCCGAAGATTGACCAAACCACGCAAGGAGGCTTGACCCATGCCCGGATTCCGATCGTTCGCCGCCGCCTGCGCGGCGCTAGCCCTCAGTCTGCCCGGCGCTCACGCCCGCGCCAGCGACGTTCCGCCGACCGACGGCGCCGCGCTGTTCAAGTGGCTGCAGGCCGGAAACTACAAGCAATGGCCGAAGGAGTCGGCGCCGCACAAGTCGCAGGGCCCGCACCCGGTGCAGGTGATCGCCTACCTGAACCCCGCGCTCGACCGCTCGCTCGCCGCGAAAGCGGCGGCGCACCCGAAGGGCGCCGCCGCGGTGAAGGAACTCTACGACGCCGCCGGCAAGCCGGCGGGCTGGGCGGTGGCGGTCAAGACCGCCGCCGACAGCGACGGCGGCAAGGGCTGGTACTGGTACGAGATCCTCGGCGCGACGGCATCGGGCAACGTGGTGGCGAACGCCAACGGCGTGCCGCTGTGCTTCGGCTGCCACTCGACCGGGCGCGATTTCGTGCTGATCCCGCATCCGCTGAAGTAGGCGGCGCGCGGTGTCCCTGCACGATCGCTACGGCCTGACGCGCGTGATCAACGCCGCCGGCACCTACACGCCGCTCGGGGTGTCGCGCTCGTCGGAAACGGTGAGCGCGGCGGCCGCCGCGGCGCTGCGCGAGTTCTTCGTCATCGACGAGCTGCAGGCAGCAGCGAGCGACGCGCTCGCCCGCATGACGGGCGCGGAGGCTGCCGCCGTCGCCCACTGTGCGGCTGCGGGCATCACGCTGGCGGTCGCCGCCGCGATGGCGGGCGGCGATGCGGACAAGGTCGCCGCGCTGCCCGACGCCGCGGGCATGCCCGCGCGCGTCGTCCTGCCGGCGGGCCACGCGGTCGACTACGGGCACCCCATCGTGCAGGACGTACGGCTCGCCGGCGCGACGCCCGTGCTCGCGGGCACCGACGCGGCCTGCAGCGCGGAGGAGCTGGCGACGGCGCTGGCGCACGCCGACACCGCCTGCCTGCTGCTGGTGTCGTCGCGGCTCACGCGCGGCCGGCCGGTGGACCTCGCCGAGGCCGTCGCCGCCGCCCACCGCCGCGGCGTTCCCGCCATCATCGACGGCGCGGCGCAGGACCTGCGCATCGGCGAGCTGCTGGCGACGGGCGCGGACCTCGTCGTTCTCAGCGCGCAGAAGTACCTCGCGTCGCCGACCGCGGGGCTCGTCGTCGGCCGGCGCGACCTCGTCGCCGCCGTGCGCGCGCACGAGAAAGGCATCGGCCGCGCGATGAAGGCCACCAAGGAAGCGATCGTCGGCGTGCTGGCCGCGCTGGAGGAGCGGCAGGGGCTCGACCTCGGCGCCTGGCGGCAGGCGCAGGCGGACAAGGTGGCGCGCTTCGTCGAAGCGGCGGGCCGCATCGCGGGCATCGCCGCCGAGGCGGTGGCGGACCCCGCCGGGATGCCGTTCCCCCGCGCGCGGCTCGCCGTCGACCCGGCGCGAGCAGGGGCCGACGCCGCCGCGCTGGTGCGTGCGCTGCGCGAGGGCACGCCTTCGATCCGCGTGATGGAGCACGAGGTCGCTGCGGGCCGCCTGCTACTGGAGCTGGTGCCGCTCGGGCACGACGAGATCGACCTCATCGTCGAGCGGCTCGCGGCGCACTGCGCCGCAGACTAGAAAACGAGTCGTATCGGGCGCCTGGCGGCTGATCAGCCGTCGTCGCCTGTCGGGCAAAGGAGATAGCCATGCAGGAGCACCTTCCGAGCATCGTCGCCGTCGCGATCGTCGGCGCGGGCGTCGTCACCGGCCTGCTGTTCGCGTTCTCCAACTTCGTCCTGCGCGCGCTGGCCGAGCTGCCCGCGCGGCACGGCATGTTCGCGATGCAGCGCATCAACGAGCGGATCCTGAACCCGGTGTTCTTCGGCTTCTTCTTCGGCACGCCGCTGCTGTGCCTCGCGATCGCCGTGATCGCGGCGCGGGACGTGGCCGCCGCCGGCAACGCGCTGCTTCTCGCCGGCGCGCTCGCCTATCTCGCCGGCCCCCTCGCCATCACGCTGCTGCGCAACGTGCCGCTCAACGAGGGGCTGGCGCGGACACGCGAGGCAAGCGCCGAGACCGCGTGGCCGAGCTACCGGCGCGACTGGCAGCGGTGGAATCACGCCCGGACCTGGATCGGCATCGTCGCGATCCTGCTGCTGGCCGCGGGGCTCGCGGCGCGCTGAAACGCCGCTCGTGGCGGCACGCTCGTTTCCGCCCGGCCTGGAGCGGCGCTGCCGCCTGCCGTAAAGTGGAGCGACCGCCGTTCGGAGCCGACCCATGGAACCCCGTTTCAGCCTCGTGACGCTCGGCGTGACCGACCTGGCGCGCGCCCGCTCGTTCTACGCCGAGGGCCTCGGCCGGCCGCTCAAGCCGCAAAGCACCGAGGAGGTGGCGTTCTTCGGCCTGCGGGGCGTTTGGCTCGCGCTGTGGTCGCGGGCCGCCCTGGCCGAGGATGCCGGCGTCGCCGCCGAAGGCACCGGCTTTCGCGGCGTCGCCCTAGCGCACAACGTGAGGACCCGTGAGGCAGTCGACGCGCTGATGGCGCAGGCCGAGCGCGCCGGAGCCCGCGTCGTAAGGCCCGCGCAGGACGTTTTCTGGGGCGGGTATACCGGCTACTTCGCCGATCCCGACGGGCACCTCTGGGAAGTGGCGCACAATCCGCATTTCTGGATCGAGTAAGCGCGACGCGCGGTCGGGTCCGCAGCCGACGCGGGCCTGCCCCGACCCGATCGACAGGAGACGTCCCCGTGGAATTCCTCAAGACCCTGGGCCTGTTCACGACGACCGCGGTGGCCGAGATCGTCGGCTGCTACCTGCCGTATCTCTGGCTCAAGCAGGGACATTCGGCGTGGCTGCTGCTGCCGGCTGCCGCCAGCCTCGCCGCGTTCGTCTGGCTGCTGACGCTGCACCCGCACGCGGCGGGACGCGTGTACGCCGCGTACGGCGGCGTCTACGTGAGCGTGGCGCTGATGTGGCTGTGGGCGGTGGACGGCATCCGCCCGGCGCCGGCCGACTGGGTCGGCGTCGGCGTGTGCCTGCTGGGCATGGGCATCATCCTGTTCACGCCCCGCCCGGCCTGAAGCGAGACGATCCGGCGCCGCGGCGGGCGCTCACCGCTTCAGCACGCACTTCTCGTACAGCGTCGGGAACGCGCCCTCGGGGTCGTAGCGCGCCTTGAGCTCCTTGTAGCGCTCGCCGCCGTAGAGCGCGGCGAACTCGTACTTGTCGTAAAAGCTCTCCGAGTAAAGCGACTTGACGCCGCCGAGGCGCTTGACCTCGCGCTCGACCAGGCGGTTGTGGAAGCCCGGCTCGAAGGGCTGCCGGCGGCTGACCACGTCCCAGAAGCCGAAGTTGACGTAGGTGACGCCGGGCTTCATCGGGTAGAGCGCGAACTCGCCCGAGAGCACGCGGATCGGGCAGATCCAGATCGGCAGGATGCCGATGTCGCGGCGGAAGAAATCGAGGAACTCGGCGCAGCGGTCGATCGGGATGTCGACGTCCTGGATCACCGACTCGGTGTGGCGGCCCGTGAGGCGCGAGAGCGCGCGCGTCAGGCCCAGGCGCGCGTTGATGCGCATGATCTTCGCGTAGGTGACCGAGTTGAGCCGCTCGCGGCCGTAGAGCCTTCGCAGCAGCGGGTTCTGCGCGCCGACGTTCTTCGAGCACCAGAACCAGTCGGTGTCCCAGCGCCAGAGGTAGTCGCGCGTGGCGAGGTAGTCGGTGTCGCGCTCGGCATATAGTAAATATATCCAC
>CAZGTK010000037.1:8949-12656 GCA_964528415.1 uncultured Burkholderiales bacterium
TCGTCCGTGAGGCCTGGCGCAGCGCGCGCACCCCTCGCGCTCGACGAGCGAGCGGTAGTAGATCTTTTCGTAGCGGTAGTCGCTCACGTACGGCGCCTCGTCGACGAAGGTGCCTTTGGTCATGACCATCTCGTCGGCCCCGAACACCACGCCGTCGAGAAAATCGGCGCTGCCCGCGCATTCCGCCTCCAGGTCGAGGAAGTACAGGCGCGGGTCGCTGTAGACGCGGTGCTCGAGCTTCACGTAGCGCCGGGCGGGCTGCGCCTTGGCGGTCACGCGCAGCGCGTAGCCCAGCGTGCCGTAGGAATTCGGGAAGCCGTAGAACAGGTCGCGGTGCTCGTTGTCGCGGCGGCACACGACGATCTCGCCGGTGCCGGTCAGCACCTCCAGCTCCTCGACGGTCTCGTGCACGAGCCCGCAGCGGAACGAGCTGGACTCGATCGCGACGCCGGCCACCGCGCCGCCGATGGTGATGGACTTCAGCTGCGGCACCACGGCGGGCATCACGCCCGTGGGCAGGCAGAGCTCGGTCAGCCGCGCGTAAGGCACCATGCCCTCGGCGTCGATGCGCAGGTTGCCGGGATCGACCCGCAGCACCTGGTTGAATTCGCCCACGTCGAGGCGGCGGCGCGCGCCGCGCTCGCGGTCGCGGAACAGGTTGGAGGTCTGCTTGGCGAGCCGCACCGGGCCGCCGCCGCCGGCCAGCAGCGCGGCGAGGCGCGCCACCTTGGCGGCGTGGTCGCTCACGGCGCGCCCATGTTCGGATAGCCGCGGTAGAGGTGCGCGCGGCTCATCGGATAGGCGCGGGTGTTGCCCCTGGAGTAGACGATCTGGAACAGGTGCGTGTAACCGCCGGCGGCGCGGAACATCTCGGCGCAGGAGTACAGGTACACGCGCCACTTGCGCCGGAAGCGCTCGTCGAATTTCCGCGGGTCGAGCGCGTGGATCGCGTCCCAGTTGGCGTCGAAGCGCTTGGCCCACTCGTCCAGCGTGAGCGCGTAGTGGCGGCGCAGGTTCTCGACGTCGAGGATCTCGAGCCCGGCGCGCTCCATCGCCGCCAGCGTCTCGGCAAGGCTCGGGATCCAGCCGCCGGGGAAGATGTGCTCGCGGATCCAGTACTCGGTCTCGAAGCGGCCGACGTGACCGATGAAGTGCAGCACGCCGACGCCGCCGACTTTCAGCGGCGCGGCGTGCGCCGCCACCACCTCGTCGAGCTGGTCGCGGCCGGCGTGCTCCAGCACGCCGATCGAGCAGACCTTGTCGTAGGTGCCGGGCACGTCGCGGAAGTCCGCCTCCACCACCTTGATGCGGTCGTTCAGGCCACGGCGGTCGAGCTCGGCCTGCATCTCGCGCACCTGCTCGGTGGTGCAGTTGACGCCGACGCCGGTGACGCCGTAGCGCTCCTGCGCGTAGAGCAGAAAGCCGCCCCAGCCGCAGCCGATGTCCACCACCGTCTCGCCCGGCTGCAGGTCGAGCTTGCGGCAGACGTGCTCGATCTTGTTCTGCTGCGCCTCTTCCAGCGTGCGCGTGCCCTCCTTCCAGTACGCGCAGGTGTACATCTTGTAGGGGTCGTCGAGCCACAGCCGGTAGAACGGCTCGCCGAGGCCGTAATGGAAGCGCGCGTTGTCCTTCGCCTGGCCGCGCGAGCGGTTGCTGAAACGCATCTCGTGCAGGCGGTTGCGCCAGCGCACCGCGAGCGGCGGCTCGTTCGCGATGCCGCCCTGCATGCCGGCGCGCATCGCCATCTGCAGGCTGCCCTCGATGTCGACGTCGCCGTCGAAGTAGCCCTCCAGCAGCCCGATGTGGCGCTGGGTCATGACGCGCCGCTCGGCCGCGCCGGTGCGGAAGATCAGCGTGAAGGCGGGCTCGCCGTCGCGGCTGCGGTACTCGGCGCCGTCGGCGAAGCGGATCGCGAAGCAGACCTCGGAGGTCTGCCCGACGCGCTCGAGAATCGTGCGCAGCGCGCTCATGGCCTAGGCTCCCGTGGCGCGGCCCCGGATCGGGTACTTCGGATCGGAGTAGCCGGGCGTGGACGGGTGGCCCGGCGGCACCAGCTCGTCGAGGAACGCCTCGTCCCCAGCGTCGAGCCGGTGCTCGAGCGCGCCCAGGTAGCCCTGCCACTGCTCGAGCGTGCGCGGCCCCGCCAGCACCGAGGTCACGGCGCGGTTGGCGAGCACCCAGCTCACCGCCCAGTCGCCGGCGCTCATGCCCTTCCCCGTGGCGCGCGCGCGGATATCCTGCGCGATGCGCAGCGATTCGGGCCGGAACTCCGTCTCCATCATGCGCTGGTCCTCGCGGCCGGCGCGCGAGCCCTCCGGCGGCGTCTCGCCGGGCACGTACTTGCCGGTCAGCACGCCGCGCGCGAGCGGGCTGTAGGGCACCACGCCGAGACCGTGCTCGACGCACGCGGGCAGCACCTCGACCTCCGGCATCCGGTTCATGGCGTTGTAATACGGCTGGCAGGCGACGGGCGGCGGCACGCCCATCTCGCGCGCCTTCAGCACGAGCGAGACGATGCGGTAGGCGCGGAAGTTGGAAACCCCCCAGTAGCGCACCTTGCCGGCGGCGATGGCGTCGCCGATGGCGTCCAGCGTCTCCTCCTGCGGGGTGTCGTAGTCGTCCACGTGCAGGTACCAGAGGTCGATCGCGTCGAGACCGAGCCGGTCGAGGCTCGCGTCGAGCGCGCGCAGCAGGTAGCGGCGCGACAGGCCGCGGTCGTTGACGCCGTCGCCGGTCTTGTTGCCGGCCTTGGTGGCGAGTACCCAGTCGTCGCGGTGCTCGGCGACCAGCGCGCCGACGATGCGCTCCGACTCGCCCTTCGCGTAGACGTCGGCCGTGTCGATGAAGTTCACGCCGGCCTCGCGCGCCGAGGCGACGATCCCGGCGGCGACGCGCGCGTCGGTGCGGTCGCCGAACATCATGGTGCCGAGGCACAGGCGCGACACCCGGACGCCGCTCGCGCCCAGATTGCGGTATTCCATGGGGCCTGCCTTCCGTTTTTCCTGCCGGTTTCCCCCGATCATGCCGAATCCACCGGCGGTCGGCAACGCGGTGCAGCCGCCCCCGCCCACGCCGTTGCCATTTGACGCAGATCAAGATAGCGTGGGGCGATCCCGGCGGAAAATCTCTCAGACCTGCGCGCCCCTTTTCCCGGCGGAGCGCCGGCTGCAATAACAATGAGGAGGAGTACGATGAGCGCCGCAGCAAAGCCGAAATCCATTCCCAAACCGCGCCTTGCCGAGCTGCCGCACGGCGTCCTCCTGCTGCATGACCCCCTGCACAACAAGGGCACCGCCTTCACCGAGGCCGAGCGCGAGGCGCTGGGCCTGCGCGGGCTGCTGCCCCCGCGCGTGCTGACCCAGGAGCAGCAGGTGCAGCGCGTGCTGGAGAACCTGGCCCGGCTGCCCACCGACCTCGAGCGCTACATCGCGCTCAACGCCCTGCACGAGCGCAACTGCGGCCTGTTCTTCCGGCTGGTGATCGACAACCCCGACCAGATCATGCCGATCATCTACACGCCGACCGTCGGCCTGGGCTGCCAGAAGTACGCCCGCATCTTCCAGAAGCCGCAGGGCATGTTCATCAGCGCGCGCGAGAAAGGCAAAATCCGCGAGACGCTGCAGAACTGGGCGACGCGGGAGGTGGACATCATCGTCGTCACCGACGGCGAGCGCATCCTGGGTCTCGGCGACCTCGGCGCCAACGGC
>CAZGTK010000038.1:0-1840 GCA_964528415.1 uncultured Burkholderiales bacterium
GCCCGACGCGCGCCCCGAGGACCTGGTGCAGCCCGGCCACATCTTTCCGCTGATGGCGCAGAGGGGCGGCGTGCTGGTGCGCGCCGGGCACACCGAGGCCGGCTGCGACCTGGCCATGCTGGCCGGGCTCATGCCGGCGGCGGTGATCTGCGAGATTCTGCGCGACGACGGCTCGATGGCGCGGCTGCCCGACCTCGAGGAGTTCGCGCAGGCCCACGGGCTCAGGATCGGCACCATCGCCGACCTCATCCATCACCGCGCCCGCACCGAGAGCCTGGTGGAGCGCGTGGTGGACCGGCCGGTGGCCACGGTCCACGGCGCGTTCCGGCTCGTCGCCTACCGCGACAAGACCTCCGGCGCCGTGCACCTTGCGCTGGTGAAGGGCGAGATCCGCGCAGAGCGCGAGACGCTGGTGCGCGTGCACGAGCCGGTGTCGGTGTTCGACTTTCTCGACGCTGGCGGCACCACGCATTCGTGGCCGCTCAACGACGCGATGCGCACGATGGCCGCCGCCGAGGCCGGCGTCATCATCCTGCTGCACCGGCCGGAGAGCGCGGCCGAGCTGCTCGCGCGCGCGATGCGCGTCGGCGAGCATGCCCATGCCGACGCCAAGTACGACCTTCGCACCTACGGCATCGGCGCCCAGATCCTCAAGGACCTCGGCGTCACGCGCATGCGGCTGCTGTCGGCCCCGCGCAAGATGCCCAGCATGGCCGGCTTCGACCTCGAGGTGGCCGGCTTTCTGCAGCCGCAGCGCTAGAGCGCGCACGATCGGAGACCGCATGGCCTACTACGACAACATCCTCGAGCTCTCGCCGGAGCACGACGGTCGCGGGCTCAAGATCGCGATTGTCATGAGCCGCTTCAACGTCGACGTCGGCGAGGGCCTGCTGGCCGCGTGCACCGCCGAGCTTGCCAAGCGGGGCGTTGCCCACGCCGACATGCTGATCGTGACCGTGCCCGGCGCGCTGGAGATCCCCCTCGCGCTGCAGAAGCTCGCGGGGACCGGCAGGTACGACGCGCTGATCGCGCTCGGCGCCGTGATCCGCGGCGAGACCTATCATTTCGAGGTGGTTTCCAACGAGTCCGCCGCGGGCATCACGGCGGTGCAGCTGGACAGCGGCGTGCCGGTCGCCAACGGCGTGCTCACCACCGACACCGACGACCAGGCCCTGCACCGCATGTCGGAGAAAGGCCGCGACGCCGCGCTGTGCGCGATCGAGATGGCGCGCCTGCTGGGCCGGATCGAATGAAGACCGCGCGACGCCGCGCCCGCGAGCTGGCGCTGCAGGCGCTCTACCAGTGGCGGCTCACCGGCTACCCGATGGCCGAGATCGAGCCGCAGCTGCGCGGGCAGAAGGAGTTCGAGCGCGCCGACGCCGGGCTGTTCGAGCGGCTCGCGCGCGGCGTGCCGGCGCAGGCGACGAGCCTCGACGCGCTGCTCGCGCCGCAGCTCGACCGCGCGCCGGAGGCGCTCTCGCCGGTGGAGCACTGCATCCTGCTGCTCGGCGCCTATGAGCTCCGGGAGTGCCCGGAGACGCCTTTCCGCGTCGTCATCAACGAAGCGGTCGAACTGGCGAAGACCTTCGGCGGCACCGACGGCCACAAGTACGTGAACGGCGTGCTGGACAAGCTGGCGCCGAAGCTGCGCGCCGCCGAGCTGCGCGGGCGCGCGGCCGACGGCGGCGCCTGAACGGGTCGAACGCCTTTCCTGCTGAAGGGCAGTCGTTGGGGAAGTCTCTCTCCAGGGTCATCAGCGCGGGCGGCCCGTGCGCAGCGGGCCGGAGAGGGCCTCGCCTGTGAGGCTGAGGCGCTGGGTGTGGGCGGCCGCGGCGCTGTT
>CAZGTK010000038.1:1850-12620 GCA_964528415.1 uncultured Burkholderiales bacterium
ACGCTGGACGCGAGCCGCTGGCGGCCCCAGCTCGCGGAACGTCTTGCCGGCACGCTCGGCCGGCCGGTCGCGCTGGACGGTCCCGTCCACGTCGTCGTGTCGCTGTCGCCGCGGCTGCGCGCCGAGCGCGTGCGCCTTCCCAACCCGCCGGGATTCGCCGCCTCCGATCTGCTCTCCGTCGGCGAGCTTCACGTTCATGCCGACCTGTGGCCGCTGCTCGCGGGTCAGACGCGGGTGCGCGAGCTGATTGCACGCGACGTGAATCTGCGCCTGGAACGCGACGCGCAGGGACAAGGCAACTGGTCGCGGCCGCCCGCGCCGGCTCCGGACCGGGACGCGGCGGGCGGATTGGCGCGCCTCAACCTGCATCGCCTCGTGGTGGAGCGGGCGGCCGTCGAATACGGCGGCGCGGAGCGCCCGCGCCGCGCCGAGATCGCGGAACTCACCGCGGAAGCGCGTGCCGGGCGCGCGGCGCGCGTCGAGCTGAAGGGCGCGTGGGGTGGATCCGGCTACGCGCTGACCCTGTCGGGCGCTCCGCTCGACCGGCTCGGGACCTCCGAGCCCTGGCCGTTGACCATCGACGGGCGCCTCGGGTCCGCGCGCGTGCGCGGCGAGGGGCGCATCTCGGGGCCGCTCGCACAACCCGAGGCGGAGCTCCGGTTCGATATCGACGCGCCGGACGCCGGTGCGATCGGCGCGGCGCTCGGCGCACCGGCGCCGCCGCTCGGCGCCGTGGCCGCCGCCGGCAGCCTGCACCTGACGGCGGGACGCGCCGCGCTGCGGGGCTTCCGGTTGAACGCCGGGCAGAGCGCCATCTCGGGCGATCTGGAGCTGGACTGGAGCGGCGTGCGCCCGCGGCTCACCGGCGCGCTCGATTCGCCGCGCATCGACGTCCTGCCCTTCCTTGCCGACCGGGGACAGGCGCCGCGCACGCTCGCGGAGCTGCTGCGCGAGAACGAAAGCGTCGAGGTGGACTTGCGCGCGCTGGCCGCGCTCGACGTCGACGTGCGCGTCGCCGTCGCGCAGTGGGTCAACGTGCCCGGCGAGATCCGCGACAGCGCGCTGCGCGTGCAAAGCGAAGGCGGCGTCGTGCGCATTCCCCTCGAGGCGACGGTTGCGGGCGCGCGTTTCGCCGGCGGGATCGCGCTTGCCGGGGAGCCCGGCGCCGCGGGCCTGAGCGCGCGATTGGCGACGGCCGACGCGCCGCTGGGCCGGCTCGCCGAGCTGCTCCTCGACGCGCCCTACCTCGACGGACGTCTGGGACGATTCTCGCTGCGCCTGGACGCCCGCGGCGAGCACGTCGGCGAGCTGCTGCGCAGCCTGGAGCTGGAGGCGGCGTTGGAGGAGGCGCGTTTCAGCTACGGCAATTACCCGGGCGGCACGCCGGTGCGCATGGCCATCGATCGCGCGGATTTGAAGCAGGCGCGCGGCGAAGCCGTCGCCGCGTCGTCGCGCGGGTCGTTCCTGGGCAAGGCGTTCAGCGGCGAGTTGCGCGCCGGCGCGATCGACGACCTGGTGCGCTCGGGCCGCACGCCGTTCGGCTTCGACGGCCGCGCCGCCGGCGCGCGCGCCCGCGTGTCGGGGGAGCTGGCGCCGCTCGGCGAGGCGGACGGTCCCGACCTGCGCTTCGACGTGTCGGCGGCGCGCGCGCGCGACATCGCGCCCTGGCTCGGGCTGTCCGCCGACGGCGACGCGCCGGTGAAGGCGCAGGGGCGCGCGCGGGCGTGGCGCGGGCGCCAGAGCGTTTCGGACCTGCACCTGCGCATCGGCGCCTCGTCCGCGCGCCTCGACGTCACCCGCACGGTGGCCGGCGGCGACGCGTTGCTCAATGTCCGGCTCGCGGCGGACACGCTCGACGCGGACGAGCTTCGGCGCGCGCTCGGGGTCTCCGCCAACCGCGAGATCACCGCCGTCGTCGACCTGCCGTTCCTGCCGACGAAACTGACGCTGGCCGACGCCGATCTCGATCTGCGCGCGGCGCGGATCGACGGGCTCGCCCTGCCCTTGGGCGACGCGCGCTTTCGCGGCCGGGTCCGCGGGGGCTCGATGTCGCCCGCGTCGCTCGCGTTCAACGCCGCCGGCAGCGCGTGGAAGGGCACGTTGGCGCTGGACGCGCGCACGTCCGCGCCGGTGGTTTCGCTGGATCTGGCCGGCGTCGACGTCGACGTCGGCGCGCTGCTTCGGGGCCTGCGCCTGGCGCGCGACATCGAGGCGAGCGCGGGCCGGCTGGCGGTGACGGCGCAGATGCGCGGCGCGAGCCTCGGCGAGGCGCTGGAGCGCTCGTCGCTGGCCGCGACGATCGAGTCGGGCCGGTTCGCGTTGCGCGACCCGGATCTGGGCGTCCGGGTGCCGGTGGACGTCGCGCACGGCGCGCTGCGCGCGGAGCCCGGGCGAGCGCTCAAGGCGGACCTGGCGGGTTCGCTCAAGGGAGCCCCCGTGACGCTGCGCCTGGAGACGGGGACGCTGCGCCAGTTCCTCGACGCCGAGGCGCGGATGCCGTTTTCGCTGGCGGCGGAAAGCGACGACCTGCGCCTGACGCTGGCGGGCGAGGCCGCGCCCCGCGCCGGCCGCCCGGACGTCGATCTGACGGCGCGCTTCAGCGGTTCGCGCGTCGACCGGCTGACGCCGTGGCTGGGTGTCGCGCTGCCGTCGTGGGGCCCCTTCGCGATCGCCGGCCGGCTGCGGGTCTCGGACGCGGGCTACGCGCTGGACGATTTCAATCTGACCGTCGGCGAGAGCGTTCTCGCCGGGGCAGGCACGCTCGACACCACGCGGGAGCGCCCGAAGCTGGAGGCGGCGCTGCGGGCCGACGCGATCCGCATCGAGGACTTCGAGTTCGGCGCCTGGTCGCCGTTCGAGGCGCGTCCGCGGGAACGAAGGGGCGGCGTCGCCACCCAGGCGCGCGAGGCCGTGGCGGATGTCACGGCGCGCGCCGATGCGATCGTCAGCGGGCCGGTGCTGAGCGCGATCGACGCGGACGTCGAGGTCGTCGTCGAGCGGGTTCTGTCGGGCGGAGCGTCGATCGGCCGCGGCCGCGCCGTCGCCTCGGCGCACGAGGGCCGCGCGCGGATCGGCCCGGTGACGGTGGAGGCGCAGGACGGCGGCAGGGCCGAGCTGTATTTCGGCTTCCTTCCCGGCGAGCAGGGCCTCTCCACCGAGACGCGCATCCGCGTCGACCGCTTCGACTACGGCTTCATCCTGCGGCGGGCGCAGCCGGACACCACCGCCAGCGGCCGGTTCAGCCTGGAGGTGGACCTGGAGGGCGTGGCGCCGCGGCCCGAGGAGGTGATCGAACGCGGCCGCGGTCGCATCGACTTCGCGATCTGGCCCGAGCGCCAGCACGCCCGGGTGCTGGATTTCTGGGTCACCAACGTCCTGTTCGCGATCATTCCCATCATCCGCGACGCCGAGTCCGAGCTGAACTGCGTCGTCGGGCAGTTCGACGTCGCCGCCGGGCTGGTGGAGCCGCTCTTCACGGTGATCGACACGACCAATACGCGCGCCACGGCCAGCGGGCGCATCGACCTGGTGGCCGAGGAGATCGACCTGCGCGTGGAGCCGCGGGCGAAAGTGCCGCGCGTCTTCTCGCTGGCGACGCCGTTCCACATTACCGGGACGCTGGACCGGCTGCGCATCGAGGTGCGCAACCGCGACAAGCTGAGGACGGTCGCGCTGTGGCCGGTGTCGCCGATCGTGGTGCCGATCCAGCGCCTGACGGGGACGCCGCCGCCGGCCGACGGCAGCGACGTGTGCGCGCAGACCCGGCGCCGGCAGGGCGGGAGCCGCGCGCCGTGAGGCCGGGCGCGCCTAGCGCCGCCGGTAACCGTAGTACCAGCGGTTCGGGCCGCGGCCGACGTTGACCACCGTGTGCGCGGTGCCCGCCGGGATCAGCACTTCCTCGCCCGGCGCCGGGCGCAGCACGCGACCGCCGAACGCGAGCTCCAGCTCACCCTCCGCCAGCATCACCAGCTCGTCGACGTCGTGGACGTAGTCGACCCACGCCTGTCCGGCGGGATCCTCCCAGACGCCGAAGGTGTAGCCGCGCGCGGACCAGTCGGCGGCAACGCGGCGCGGATCGGGCGCCGTCATCGCGCCTCGCTCGCTCCCGCCTCGAGCGCGACCGGCTGCGCCGGTCGGCCGGGACTGCGCGGCCGGCGGGCGGCGCGGGCGCTCGTGTCGGTCGTGCCGCGGATGCGGCGGTCCCCTTTACCCATGACTGCCTCCTGCGTCTCGAGCCGGGTCACGATCCAGTGTAACCAATGGCGCCGCCGGCATCGAAGCGGGCGGGTGGCGCGATCGGGCGCGTGTAACGGCCGGGGCCGGGTGCCGCTGCTAGAATCGGCCGGCACGGCCATTCCCGAACCAAGCCACGCCAACCTGCGGAGACCGTCATGGCCAACGACGCCATCCATTTCCCCGGCGCGCTCGGCGAGCCGCTCGCCGCCCGCCTCGACGCGCCCGCCGGCGAGCCTCACGCGTACGCGCTGTTCGCCCACTGCTTCACCTGCTCCAAGGACAGCCTCGCGGCCACGCGCATCGCCGCCGCGCTGAAGGAGCGCGGCATCGCGGTGCTGCGCTTCGACTTCACCGGGCTCGGCGGCAGCCAGGGCGACTTCGCCAACACGAACTTTTCCTCCAACGTGGCCGACCTGGTGGCGGCGGCCGATTACCTGCGGCGGGAGCGGGAAGCGCCGGCGCTGCTGATCGGCCACAGCCTCGGCGGCGCGGCCGTGCTGGCCGCCGCCGCCGGCGTCCCCGAAGCGAAGGCCGTGGTCACCATCGGCGCGCCGTTCGAGCCGGGCCACGTCGCCCATCTGCTGGCGCCGGCGCGGTCCGAAATCGACGCGCGCGGCGAGGCCGAGGTCGATCTGGGCGGACGCCGCTTTCGCGTGCGGCGCCAGTTCCTCGACGACATCGCCGCCGCCGACAACCGGGAGGCCATCGGCCGGCTGCGCAAGGCGCTGCTGGTGATGCACTCGCCGCACGACCGGATCGTGTCCGTCGACAACGCCGCCCACATCTTCACCGCGGCCCGGCATCCCAAGAGCTTCGTGTCGCTGGACGACGCCGATCACCTGGTGAGCCGGCGCGACGACGCCGCCTACATCGCCGGGGTGATAGCGGCCTGGGCGACGCGTTACGTCGGCGAGTCCGCGCCGGAGCCGGCGGTGACGGGGCCGGAAGGCGGCGTCCGGGTGGAGGAGGCGGGTACCGGCCCGTACGCCAACTTCATCCACGCCGGGCGCCACCGGCTGCGCGCCGACGAGCCCTCGTCCCTCGGCGGCGCCGACACCGGTCCTTCCCCGTACCAGCTGCTGCTGGCGTCCCTCGGCGCGTGCACCTCGATGACGCTGCGCATGTACGCCGAGCGCAAGGGCTGGCCGCTCACGCGCGTGGCGGTCGACCTGGCGCACGCCAAGGTGCACGCCGAGGATTGCGCCGAGTGCGAAGCCCGGGACGGGAAGGTGGACCGCATCGAGCGGCTCGTGCACCTCGAAGGTGCGCTCGACGCGGACCAGCGCGCCCGCCTGCTCGAGATCGCCGACCGCTGCCCGGTGCATCGGACGCTGCACGGCGAGATCTCGATCCCGACCCGGCTTGCCGACTGACTGTCGGCGGCCTGTCGGCGTTTCGACACGCCCGGACGGGGTGTCGTCACTGCCGACGCGATCGCTGCGGTGCATCGAAGTCGCGTTTCGGGCCGCCCGCAAACCGTTCGTCGGCCGCTGCCGGCCGCCCGTGATCGGCCTTCCGGCATGCGAAACCGCCGCGCCGCCGGTCCCCCGTTCCCGACCACTGAGGGGGGTCGTTGCTCCCGGTGCTCCCCGTGGCACGCTCCTTGCCAATTGTTAATCGACCACGCTGCCCGGCGCGTCGCCGGCGGCGAACCGAAAGACAACGAGTGCGGAGCGGCTTATGCGTATCGCGATTCTCGAATCGGACCGGGAGCAGGCGGAAGAGATCCGCGCCTGCCTGGCCAACGCAGGACACGATTGTCATGTGTTCGGCGGCGGACGCCAGTTTCTGGTGGCGGTGGGGCGCGAGAGCTTCGACATCCTGCTGATGGGATGGGAGCTCGCCGATCTTCCGGGCCTCGAGATGGTCCGCGCGGTGCGCCGGAGCTCGTCGCCCGAGCTGCCGATCATCTTCGTCACGCACCGCGACGCCGAGTCGGACGTGGTCGATGCGCTCAACAACGGCGCCGACGATTACGTGGTGCTGCCGCTGCGGGCCAACGAACTGGGGGCCAGGGTCAACGCGGTCTGGCGGCGCGCCAACCCGCGCGCCGAGGCGCGCGTGGTCGAGCTGCCGCCGTACACGCTGGACGTCGCCGAGCGCGAGATGATGCTGCACGGCCGGCGCGTCGAGCTGACCCACAAGGAATTCGACCTCGCCGCGTTTCTTTTCCGCAACGTCGGGCGGCTGCTCTCGCGCGGCCATCTGCTGGAGGCCGTGTGGGGCAAGAGCGTCGACGTGCCGACGCGCACGCTGGACACGCACGTCAGCCACCTGCGCACCAAGCTGGGCTTGAGGCCGGAGAACGGTTTCCGGCTGGCGACGGTTTACAACTTCGGATATCGGCTGGAGGTGGTGCGAAACGGCGGCGGCGCCAAGGTGACCGAGCTGCCCCAGCGCAGCAGCTCCGCCGGCGGCTCGGCCGGCGGACTGGCGCGCGAGGCGGCGACGGCGAACTACGGTTGATGATGGGCGGAAGGCAGGGTTCTCCTCCTCACCCTGCCCTGTGCGCCCGGCTCCGCGAGCCGGGCGTTTTTCTTTTCGGCGGCGGGCGCCAAGCCCGCGCGTTAACCGGGTGCCGACGGTAACCGGCGGCAGGCGCGCCGCCCGCTTCACCGACCCCATGACGGGTGCGCCCGGCGCGCGCCGCGACACGGCGACGATTCCCGGCTAAACTTACGCGCGTCGCTCCCGCGCCCGCGCATGACCGCATTGAACCCACAGTGGCTCGACGTCGAGACCGGTGAGGCCGGCGCGGTGCTCCGTCTGCGCGGCGCGTGGCGCCTGCCGGAGCTGCCGGCGATCGCGCGCTCGCTGGGGACGACCCCGCGCGGGGCCATCACCGCGATCGACGGCGCCGGCCTGACGCAGCTCGATACCTCGGCCGCCGCCCTCATCCACGACTACGCGGCCGACTGCGGCCAGCACCTGGCCGACATCCGGCTCGAGAACTTCTCCGCCGAGCATCGCAACATCCTGTCGCTGGTCGCGCAGCGTCTCGACACCTGCGAGCACTGCCCGCAGACGCACCACCTCGGCCCGCTGGAGAAGGTCGGGCGCGCCGCGTTCAACGTGATCGACGTGGTGCGCGCGATCACCGGCTTTCTCGGCACGGTGGCGCTGGAGATGGCGGCGCTCGTGCGCCGCCCGCGCCTGTTTCGCGCGCGCGAGACGGCCTCCCATCTGGAGATGGTGGGCGTCGACGCGATCCCGATCGTGACGCTGGTCGCCTTCCTGATCGGCGTCGTGTTCGCCTACCTGCTCGGCATCGTCATCCAGCGCTTCGGCGTCAACATCTTCGTCGTCGACGGCGTCGGCCTGGCGATGACGCGCGAGCTCTCGCCGATCATCGTCGCCATCATCCTGGCGGGGCGCACCGGCGCCGCCTTCTGCGCCCAGCTCGGCACCATGAAGGTGACCGAGGAGATCGACGCCATCCGCACGCTCGGCCTGTCGCCGATCCAGGTGCTGGTGATCCCGCGCCTGATCGCGATCGTCATCGCGCTGCCGCTGCTCACCTTCCTCGGCGACATCATGGGCATTCTCGGCGGCATGGTGGTGGCCGACGTCCAGCTGAACGTCACCTACGTCACCTTCCTCGACCGGCTGCAGGGCGTGCTGGACGTGAAGCACGTGTTCGTCGGGCTGGTCAAGGCGCCGGTGTTCGCCGTGTTCATCGCGCTGATCGGCTGCCGCATGGGCATGAGCGTGAAGCGCGACTCGCGCAGCGTGGGCGAGGCCACCACCTCGACCGTGGTGCAGAGCGTGGTGTCCGTGATCCTGCTGAACGCGGGTTTCGCCATCCTGTTCGTCGAGCTCGGGATCTGACGTGAACCGGCCGGTCGAAAGGGAGGTAGTCGAGGGGCAGACGGGCGCGGGGCCCGAGAAGGTGGTGGAGGTGGACGCCGTCGTGACCCGTTTCGGCGACAGCGTCATCCACGACGGCGTCTCCTTCGACGTGCGCCGCGGCGAGATCGTCGCCGTGATCGGCGGCAGCGGCTCCGGCAAGACCGTGCTCCTGCGCGAGATCATCGGCCTGCTGCGGCCCACGGCCGGCCGCGTGCGCCTGCTCGGCACCGACGTCTGGTCGGCCGACGAGCGCACGCTGGAGCGGCTGCGACGCCGCTTCGGCATGCTGTTCCAGGACGGCGCGCTGTTCTCGTCGCTGTCGGTCGCCGAGAACATCGCGGTGCCGCTCAAGGAGCACGCCGGCATGCCGGACGAGCTGCTCGAGCCCCTGGTGCGCGTCAAGCTGGCGATGGCGGGGCTGCCGACCTCCGCCGCCGACAAGATGCCGAGCGAGCTCTCCGGCGGCATGCGCAAGCGCGCGGCGCTGGCGCGCGCGCTCGCGCTGGAGCCGGAGATCCTGTTCCTCGACGAGCCGACCTCGGGGCTCGATCCGATCAGCGCGCGCAGCTTCGACCGCATGATGCAGCTGCTGAACCAGGACCTCGGCATCACGGTGTTCATCATCACGCACGACCTCGACACGCTCTACGGCATCATCCAGCGCGTGATCGTGCTGGGCGAGGGCCGGCTGCTGGCGACCGGGCCGGTGCGCGAGGTGGCGCAGGTGGACCACCCCTGGATCCGCGAGTACTTCCACTCGCGGGCGACGGCCTGAAGGAGGCGCTGTGGAGGCCCAGGCCCGCTACATCCTGGTCGGCACCGTCATCATCCTGCTCAGCGCGGCGCTGGTGGTGTTCGTGCTGTGGCTCAACCGCACCGGCCTGCAGCGCGACACCGACCCCTACCTGATCTTCTTCCGCGAGCAGTCGCTCGACGGCCTGCAGGTCAACAGCGACGTCAAGATGCGCGGCATCAAAGTGGGCTTCGTCGTCAACTTCGCCATCGTTCCCGAGGACGTCACCACCGTGCGCGTGCTGGTGCGGCTGGACGAGGGAACGCCGGTGCGGACCAGCACGGAGGCCACCATCGTACGCAACCTGGTGACGGGGCTGGCGCAGATTCACCTCGTCAACACCGACGCGAACACGCCGCCGCTGACCGAGGCGCCCAAG
Organism: uncultured Burkholderiales bacterium; assembly: GCA_964528415.1. GTDB lineage: Bacteria > Pseudomonadota > Gammaproteobacteria > Burkholderiales > UBA6910 > DATIUV01. Next base: position 11,108 of record CAZGTK010000038.1, read on the forward strand.
GGGGTCCCGCATCCCGTCATTGGCGAGGCCCGCACCGGAGATCAGTTCACCGACGCCCTTGGCCGCTTCGCCCAGGAAGGGGTGGCGACGCTGGAGCGCGTGCAGCTGATCCTGACCGACGACAACATCGCGCGGCTGCGCGGGACGCTGGCGAATCTCGAGAACCTCACGCTCAAGCTCGAGCAGCAGACCGGCAAGGTGGCGCAGACGCTGACCGCCGTGACGCGCGCCGCCGACGACTTCCGCGCGCTCACCGCGACGCTGGACCGCACCGCCACCCGGATCGACGGCAACTTCGCCGCACTCTCGGAGGAGACGCGCAAGACGCTGGTGACCTCGCGCGCGGCGCTCGAGGCGCTGCGCGGCGACCTGAACGCGATGGCGTCCAGCATCGAGCGGCTCTCGGGCAGCGGCGACCAGGAGCTGCGCGGAACGGCGCGGGAGCTGCGCGCGGCGGCCGATTCGCTCGCCCGCACGGCGCGCCGGCTGGAGGATCCCGCGGCGGCGCTGTTCGGGCCGCATCCGGGCGAGCTCGGGCCGGGAGAGAGGCCATGAGGGCGTTGGCGACGGCGCTGGCCGTCCTGCTTCTCGCGGGCTGCTCGCTCACGCGCGAGGCGCCGGTCACGCACTACGTGCTGCGCGACGGCGGCGCGGCGCCCGCCGTCGCGCCGCCGTCGCGCGCGGCCGGCCGGACCCTGGTGGTGGCCGGCACCGTCGCTGACAGCTTCTACGACAGCACCGCGATCGCCTTCAGCCGCGGCGAGGGCAGCCGCGGCAGTTACCAGTACGCGTTCTGGACCGAGCGGCCCGGCCGCGCGCTGCAGGGCTTGCTGGTCGCGCGGCTGGCGGCGGCCGGCCTGTACGCAGCGGTCCTTCCGGCGGCGGTGGGCCTGCCGGGCGACCTCGAGCTGCAGACCGAGCTGCATTCGCTCTATCACGACGCGCGCGAGGCGCCCGGCGCCGCCCGCGTGCGGGTCACCGCCACGCTGGTGGACCGGCGCCAGCAGCGGCTGCTGGCGCGGCGCACGTTCGAGGCCGAGGCGCCGGCGAGCGCGTACAGCGCGGCCGGCGCGGTGGACGGCTTCAGCGCCGCGGTCGGGCGCGTGCTCGACGAGCTGGTCGCCTGGCTGCGCGAGAGCGCGCCGCGCTGAGCGCGATGCCGGGGTCCGATCCCGCGCGGGACAAGCACTGCGCCGCCTGCGGGCGCCGCATGGGCTGGCGCAAGCGCTGGGAGACGAGCTGGGCGCAGGTCAAGTATTGCAGCGACCGCTGCCGCCGCGCCGGCGTGACCGAAACCGACCGCGCGCTGGAGGCCGCGATCCTGCGGCTGCTGGCGGTGCGCGCGGCCGGGGCCAGCATCTGCCCTTCGGAGGCGGCGCGCGCGGTGGACGCCGAGCACTGGCGCGACCTGATGGAGCGAAGCCGCAGCGCGCCGCGCCGGCTCACCGCGCAGGGCCGCGTCGAAATCACCCAGGGCGGCCGCGCGGTCGACGCCTCCGCCGCGCGCGGCGCG
>CAZGTK010000039.1:0-12487 GCA_964528415.1 uncultured Burkholderiales bacterium
CGCGGTGACCTGGTCTTGCAGGACCGGAGAGCGTAAGGCGAGCCAGGAGAGCCTGCCCCATGCCGCGGGCGCGTCTTGCGAGCGCTGGATCTCGGCTGCCGCCGGCGTGGGATAGGCGTTGGCGGGGTCGGCCAGCCGCGCACCGTGACCGATGCGCCGGACGCGATGCCGACGCTCTGGCCGCTCACCGTGCTGGAGCGGGCGAGCGTCAGGTCGCTGGATTGCCGCTCCTCGACCGTCTTCTTCGAGAGCAGGCCGCCGCTCTTCGACACGGAATCGGAGAAGCTGGTGTGCCGCTCGCTCTCGGCCTGAATCGTGATGCCGCCCGGCGACACCAGCGCGATCGCGCCGCCGCCGCTGCCGATCGAGGACCCGGTGACCGTGATGGCCCCGCCGCCGGCCGGCGCAGCGCCTGGCGTCGCGGCCGCGCCGGCAGTCCCGGCGGCCAGCGAAACCGTGCCGCCCGCAACGAGCGAGCTGCCGACGACGGTCTCGTCGTAGGTCCGCCGGATGTCGTACGTCCCCTTGCGACCGCGCGATTCCGCGTCGTAGCGCGTCGCGTCGCGGGCCGCGCCGACGGCAAGGTCGCCGCCCGCCTCAAGCACGAGATCGCGTCCGGCTTCGACCGCCGCGGCCCGCAGCGTCACGTCCCTTCCGGCGCCGAACGCCGCGTCGCCGCCCGCGACAACGGAGGCGCCGATCTGGGACGTCGTCTCGCTGACGCTGCGGCTGCGCCCCATGTAGAGCTGGCGGGCCTCGCGCGCCTCGACGGTATCGAGAACGACGCTGCCCGCCGCGCCGAGCGATACATTGCCGCCGGCCCGAACCTCCGCGCCGGCGAGCGTCACGTCCCGCCCCGCGCCGACCACCGCGTCGCGCTCGGCCTGGATCGAGCCGCGCTGCGACCGGAGCGTGCTGCTGGCGCCGATGGCGGTGCTGCCGGCGGTGACCTCCTGCAGCACGGTTTCGCCGTGCACGTCTCGCCCGGCGAGGACGGAGACGTCGACGCCGCGGATCACGCCGGAGCGGTTGACCACGTCGCTCACCGCTTCGACTTGCGTGACGCCTTGGCTCGCGATCGTGCCGCCGATGTTCTGCACCGTTCCGGCGGCAAGCGCTGCCCGGTCGCCGCCGCGGATGACGCCGCTGTTGGTGACCGCGTCCGTGCTCCGCAGCACGAGGTCGTTCGCCGCGATCAGCACGCCGGACGGCTGCAGGTCTTCCGCGTCGGCCGCCGCCAGGTAGACGACGGGCACCAGCACGCGCTCGCTGCGCCCGTCGGGCAGGGCCACCTCGCGCTGCTCGAGCCAGACGATGTCGTGGGTGAGCGCCACCATCTGCTCGGGCGACAGCGCGATGCCCGGGCTCAGGCTCAGCGCCGCCGCGAACGCGATGCCGTTCTCCATCAGCGCCCGGAACTGCTCGGTGTCGCTCGAGTAGGCCGAGAGGTAGCGGCGGCCCGTGAGCCGGTAGATCTCGTCCCGCACGAGGCGGGCTTCGTAGAAGCCGTCGCCCATGCGCTTCGCGGTCGTCCCCGGATCGAGCGCGAGGTGGCTCAGCATGTAGTCCGACGACAGGAACGTCCGGTAGTCGGCGAAGCGCGGGTCCGTCTCGATCAGGTAACTGGGATTCGGCGCCGCGACGCGGAACAGCCCGCCCGTCGGCAGCGCGAATCCGCTCGCCAGCGGGTCGACGGTGCGAGCGCCCGGGATGCCGGTCGGCGTCGGCGCGACGGTCGTCGACCCGATCCCCCCGACCGGCGCGCCGGCCGGCAGCACGCTGACGTTCTCGACCGAGCGCGCGACGATGGAGAGCGACTGGTTGGCAGCGACGACGCCGCGCACCGTGCCGGCCACAGTGGTCGTCACCTGGGGAGGCAGCGGCCAGGCGACGACGCTGTCACCGCAGTCGCTCTCGCCCAGCCCGCAGGGGTCGTGCCACTCGACGATCGACGTGCGGTTCATGGTCGACGAGCGCAGCAGGTCGCGGCCGACGTTGGCGACCTTGTCCGCCGCGACCGCGAGGCTGCCGCCGGCGGCGACGAGCCCGAACTCGTTGCGCAGGCCGGCGCGCACGTCGAGCGCCATGTCGCCGCCCGCGGCGATGCGGGCCTCGGCGCCGGCGGACACCACGCGCTCTTCCGTCACGACCTCCTGCACGAGGCGGCGCGTCTCCGAGTGCCCGCGGCCGTCGATGAGCACCGCGAAGAAATCCGTGGGATAAATATGGACGTTCGGGTTGTACTCGGGGTAGTAGTGGACGCTGTACGCGTCGCCGACGCGGGAGAGGTTCTCGTAGTAGGCCGTCACCGTTTTCGGCACGTCGGCGATGCGCGAGCGGTAGCCGCAGAAGTCGCCGTCGCTGGAGCCCTGGCAGATGTACTCCGTCACGACCTCCTGTCCGGTGCCGTTGAACGTCAGCCGGCGATTGGGTTCGTCGTGCTCGATCACCGCGTCCGCCGGGACCGTTTCCGTCACCGGCGTGCGCAGGAAATTCGTGCTGTAGAAAGTGAGGCCGTTCTCGTTGTCGTAGCCCTCCTGGATCACCGGCCATCCGGGGTAGACGACGAACCACTGCGCGCTCGCGCCGATGGTCTCCGTGCCGATCACCAGGCTCCCGCGGCGGTTGACGAGGTCGTTGGCCGCGATCTCCAGTGTGCCGTCCGCCTCGATGAAGGCGGATTCGTTCAGGACCAGGCCCGCGGCCGTCGTGAAGCGCCCGTCCGCGCCGCGATCGGGCCCGCCGGAGATCGTCATGTCGCCGAGGCTGTAGAGGCTCGCGCCGTCGCGGTTCGTCAGCCGGCCCGGAACGTGAAGCGCGAGGTTCGCCGTTGCGCCGATCAACGCCGCGGCGCCTTCGTTGGAAAGATCGCCGGCCGTGACGGTAACGCGGTCGCCGACCACGCTGGCGCGGTTGGCCACGGCGGCCGCGCCGACGGCGACGTCGTCGCCTTCGATGCGGCCGCGGTTGGTGAGGGAGCCGGCGACGGCGACGGTCGTCTCGGCCCCGGCGATCACGCCGCCGGCTTCGTTGGCGAGCGCGTTCGCGCCGGCCCGAAGCCGCCGCGGCGCGAGCAGTTCGCCCTCGTTGACGAGCGTCCCGGTGACGTCCAGCGCAAGGTCGCGCCCCGTCTCGAATGCGCTGCCCGAGCCGTGCGTGTAATCGCCGGCGATGGATATCGCGACGTCGCGCCCCGCGGCGACCCTGCCCTTGCCGGCCAGCGACGCTGACGAAAGTGACGCGTCCCGGCCGGCGGCAATCAGGCCGCGCTCGTTGACGACGCCGCCCGCGGCGAGCGACGCGTCCTCCGCCGCGACGATGGCGCCGCGCGCGTTCGACAGCACGCCCGCGGCGAGCCCCAGGCTGCCCGCCGCCTCGATCGTTCCGTCTTCGTTCGCGAGCGCCCCGGTCTGGGTCAGCGAGAGATGCGCGCCCGCGGCGATGCGGCCGCCCGCGTTGTCGAGGCCGTCGGCGCTTTGCAGGCTCAGCGCTTCGCCCGCGAGGATCGCGCCCGACCGGTTGGCGACGGCGCCCGCGGCGACGTCCACCGCGCCGTTGCCGCCGAGCACCCCCGCCGAGTTGTCGAGGGCGCCCGCCACCTCGACCGACATCGCGGCAACGCCGACGGTGGTCAGCGTCCCCGAGCGGTTGTCGAGGGCCCCCGCGCGCAGGTGCGTGCCGCCCCCGGATTCGACGACGCCGCCGCGATTGTCGATCGCCGTACCCGCCGTAACCGCCAGCACGCCGCCGGACTGCAGCGCCCCGCCCGCGTTCGCGATCTCTCCGGCAACCGCGACCGAAGCGTCACCCACCGCCTGGACAGCGCCGCCGGTGTTGGCGAGGCGGGCCGCCTGCAGCTGGACGCTGCCGTTGCTGGCGATGACGCCGGAGTCGTTCCCGACGGCGCGCGCGGCGGAAACGGCCAGGACGCCGGTGCCCGCGTGCTCGACGCGTCCGCGCCGGTTCGCTAGCTCGCCGGCGCGGACGGCCGCATCGGCGCCGTTCGTCGCGATGACGCCGTCGGCGTTGTCGAGCAGGCCGGCCACGGCAATCGCCGTCGCGCCGGCGCCCGACTGCCCGAGGTAGCCGCCGCGGTTGGACAGCGTCGACGCCTCGACGGCAACTTGGCCCGCGACAGAGTTCGCGCCATCGTGCCGGAGGTCGCCAGCGGCGGAGATCGCCAGCGTTCGCTTCGCATCGATCGTCGCGCTGCTCGCGTCGATGTCGTTCGCCACCGCACTGAGCAGGACGGAATCGCCGGTCATCTGCGCGCCGCGCGCGTCGATCGCTGCTCCGGCCATCGACAGCGCGCCGGCTGCAGCCGAAGTGCCGGTCGCGACGAGCTCGTCGCCGGCGTGAAGCGCGAGATCGCCGGTTGCGCCGAGACGGCCCGAGGCGTCAATGCCTGCCGCTGCGATGCCGGTCTGCCGAACCTGCGTCCCGCGCAGCGCTGCCGTCCCCCCCGATGCCAGGCTCCCCGAATTGTCGACCAGGCCGGAGGATGCGACGGCGACGCCCGCCTGTCCGTAGATCGAACCCGAGTTGGCGAAACCCTGCCCCGCAGTCACGGCGACGGCGCCGGCCGCGGACGTCGTTCCCCCGAGGATCACCTTGCCCTCGGCCGTGACCGTGAAGTCCCCCTGCAGCGCCGCGATCGTGCCGCGACTGTTGACGCCGACGCCAGCCTCCGTGCCGATCAGGCGAATCCGGTTCGCGTACATCCCGCCCAGCGCCGCGACGTCGATCGCGACTTCCGGCGGCGCCCCCTCCCCCGCGACGCGTTGCGTCGCAAGGCTCGCGTAGTCGGTCCGGCCGGCGCCGGCCACGACATTGAGCTGGTTCGCCCAGATCGCCGCGTTGACGGTCAGCGCCCGGCTGATCAGGTCGACGCGGTCGGCGTCGCCGCCGTGCAGCCCCTGGCCCTCCACGGTGATCAGCCCGCGCGTGACGTTCAGCGCCGCCAACCCGCCCGTGGCGTCGAAAAAGGGCGTGCCGGTGCTGAGCACGCCGCGGCTCACGTTGATGAAGCCGCAGCCGTCGCAGCTGATGCCGTTCGGGTTGGCGATGACGACTTCGGCCCGCTGACCCGCCACCTCGGTGAAGCCGCGCAGCCGGCTCAGTTCGCCGCCCGTGACTTCGTTCAGGATCAGGCGGGCGGCGCCGCCGCCGAGGAACGGGTTGCCGTCGACATAGCCGGCCTGCTGCGTCCTCGTGATCGTGGCGGCGTTGTTGAGGATCAGGCCTTGCGGATCGACGTTGAACTGCTGGTACTGGTTGCGCGATACGCCGGCTGGCGAGGGCGCGGTGATCTGCACCAGCGGCAGGCCGTTGGCGGTCGACTCGACCAGCGGCCTGGCGGCGGCGGGCGCATGAGCATCCGGAACCACCTGCGCGTAAGAAAAGAACGGCTGGGTGACGAACGGCACCGCGGTCACTGCGGCGATCATTCGATCCAGCATCTTCGCCATGATCGTCCCCGCGGTCAGAACGAGTAGAGGAGTTGGAAGCCGAAGTTCGGGCTGTCCGAGTCGAACCCGTCCGGCTCCGACAACGCGAAGCCCACGAACAGGTCGTAGAGAAAGCCCCACCTTCCGCCGCGCACGCCGACCACGGCGCCCGTCAGCCGCGTCCCGGGCAGGAAGCGCGTTGCCGGCCCGCCGACCCGTCCATGGTCGATGCCGGCGTAGATCTCCTGTCCCTCGAGAAGCAGCGGGACGCCAAGGTCGTTGCGGATGAACCAGCCGCGGTCGGCGGAGAGCGTGCGCTCGCCGTCGAAGCCGCGCACCGTGTAGCGGGAACCGATGCTGAAGTAGTCGAGCGAGAACAGCGCGTCGTTGGTGTACTGCGCGCGAAGCGTCCCCTGGTAGCGCGCGCGCAGCTCGCCGAGGTGCACGGGCGTCGTCAACAGGAGGTCCAGCGTCCACATGCCGTAGCGGCTGTCGGGCGTGTCGGGGCCTAGGTCGGGAAGCCGGGGCTCGGCGTTGAACCACGGCACGCCCTGGCGGTACGCCACGGCCCCGTCGAGGACCGCCGCACCGAGCAAGCTGCGGTGCTGAAGCCCGAGCTCGGCAAACGTCAGGCGGCGCCGCTGGGCGAGGATCTCGACGTCGTCGATGTAGCTGTCGCTGTCGCGCTTGTTGACCCGGAACTGCACCGACGTCTTGCTGGACTGGTCGCGATGAACGAGCCGCGCGACGCGTCCGTCTACGGTTTGCGTCCGCCCGCTCGACTCGAACGTCTGGTTGCGGCCGGCGATGGTCTGCTGGAAATCGAAGTCACTGGCCGAGATCGCGACGGTCCAGTATCCAAACGGAATCGAGTAGGCGCCGGAGATGCCGGTATTTCCCCGGCGGCCGCCGTCGCGATCGAGCGCCGTGTTGGCGGACAGGTACGCCAGGTCGTTGAGTCCGAGCGGATTGTCGAGCGCGACGGTCGCCGAGCCGATGTACCGCCCTGTGGCGGAGTTGCCGCTGTCGTCGATCGACACGATGCCGCGCAGCGGCCGCCCCTGCGTTCGGTTGATGACGATGTCCGTTTCGCCGGGCCAGCGGCCGGGGACGAGCTGGAAGTCGACGTCCTGGCTGGGCACGCGCTTCATCTGCTCGAGGCCCTGCTCGACGTCGCGCAGGTTGAGCAGATCGCCCGGCCCGGTCGGAAACGCGTTGCGCCACGTTGCGCGGTCGGTCGGTTCGGCGAACCGGATCTCGCCGATGACGCCGGGAATCACGACGAGGTCGAGGATGCCGTCAGCGAGATCCTGCTCGGGGACGGTGACCCGAGTCGTGACCAATCCGCGGTCGATAAACTCGCCGGTCAGCCGCCGGAGGATGACATTGATGCCCTCGCGCCCGATGCACTGGCCGCTGAAGCGATCGACGGTGGCTTGAGCCCAGGGAAACTCATCGGCCCCACCAAGCCGGATCTCCCGGACGGCAAAGCAGGGTCTCTCGTCCGGCAGCCGGTCCGGCTCCGGCGCAGGCGCCGCACGCGGAAGCAGAACGTCGCGCCGCGGCTGGATGCGTTCGCGGCGAACATCCTCGCGCTCTTCCTGGCGCCGGAAGGCGTCTGCGCCGGCCGCGGGCAGCTGCTGGGCACCAGCCTGGGAAGCGAGCAGCGAGGAACCAAAAAGCAGATGGGCCATGACCGACCGCTGCACCGTCTAGCACCCGGGTCCGCGCGCCAGACGGCGCTGCGCTCCGAATGCCGCGGCGAGGATCGGCGTCGAGCCCGTCCGACGCAAACTACCCGACCGGAGCAGCGCTGCACACACGGAAAGGCGGAAGCGGAGGGAACGAGCCGCCTCCCTCGCATCCAGAGACAACGAACCCTCGCGCGCGGACGGCGCGATTCGCTGTTCCATGACGACCCCCAAGCCAAGGCAACCAGTGCCGGCGCGCGACCCGGATGCGGCCGTCTGGAGGGCCGTCTTGGGTCCGGGATGCGAAGGGATTGTCAAACGGTGCCCGGGGAAAAATCAAATCTAACAGTCTGTTAGGTTTACATTTCGACCCTCGGTCTGGATCAGGGGGCTGTGGAATACCTGCGCGAAATCCAACACTTCGGCCGTCTGCCGAGAACGGCTCCATTTAATGTGAGGGCTCGCTCACTTCAGCGCCTGGCAAAGCCACAGGTTAAAGATTGTTAACTCGGCGATGCTTGTCTCCCTCGAGGTGAGAAAGTGGGCCTCCGACCCGCGCCTCCGGAGAACCGTCTTGTTTCCCGACGAAGCGAAAACGAGACGCAGTGGGTCGCGCGGTTTCGACCCCGAGAGGCCACCCCACGCGGGAAACAACTCAAGGGGTAAGACGCTTCTCGCGGCCGGCTTGGAGATGCGTCGCTATGGGTTTACGTGAGACAAGACCGGAAGGCGCCGGTCACGTCTTTTCCGCCTCGCGGCGATCTTCGACCTCGACGGACAGACGAAGCCCGAGCGCGCGCAGTATCGCTTCAAGACTGCGCAACTCGGGATTGCCTTCCTCGGACAGCGTGCGGTATAGCGTCTCGCGATTGAGGTTGGCCCTTTCGGCAAGCCTCCCGATCCCGCCTTGTGCCTCCGCCACGTTGCGCAGTGCCAGCAGGAATCCTTCGCGATCCTGTTCCTGCAACGCCGCGGCGAGGTACTCCGCCGCTTCGGCCGGATCGCGCAGCGCCTGGAGGAGTTCGATTCTGTGGTCTTTGCTCTTTGCCATCAGCGCGCCTTGTAGTCTTCCCAATACGACTTTGCCTCGGCGATGTCCTGGGACTGCGTTGATGCGGGCGCTCGATTGGAAAATACGGACGTCTCGCAGCTTCGCTTCCATTGGATTGTAGCTTATAAACCACGCTGTGCAAGCCCTCGTCGACCAACGCCTGCTCTTGCCCTCAAGTTGACGTCTCGCTGGAATCGCATGGCTCGCGCGCACATGAAGCAACGGATCTGCCCAAGCGGAAGCGGACAACCCGTTTACAATGCCGCGGCCTGCGCAAGACGCGCTCGGTCCCCGAATCACCTTATTCTCCGTGCCTGAATGCGCCGCCTGATCCTCGCCCTGCTGCTCCTCGCCGCCCTCTTCGCCACCTGGCACTGGTGGCGGCTGGGGCAGCCGGTGCAGGTGGTGGATGCGCCTTCCAAGCGCATTGCCTGCGTCTCTTACGCGCCGTTCCGGCTGCCGGGCGAGACGCCGTTCGACAAGGATGCGTTCGTCTCACCCGCGCGCATCGAACAGGACCTGCGCGCGCTGTCGCAGGAGTTCGACTGCGTGCGCACCTACTCGGTCAACCAGGGGCTCGCCGCGGTGCCGGCGATCGCGGAGAAGCTGGGCATGAAGGTGCTGCTCGGCATCTGGATCGGGCGCGACCGCGTCGAGAACGAGCGCGAGCTGGCCGCCGCGATCGAGGTGGCGAAGGCGCACCGCGGCGCGATCCGCGCGGTGATCGTCGGCAACGAGGTGCTGCTCAGGAAGGAGCTGCCGGCCGAGGCGCTCGCCAACCACATCCGGCGGGTGAAGGCGGCGACCGCGCTGCCCGTCACCTACGCCGACGTGTGGGAGTTCTGGCTGCAGCACCCGGAGATCGCGCCGGCGGTGGATTTCGTCACCGCGCACATCCTGCCGTACTGGGAAGACGAGCCGGTGGCGGTGGAGCACGCGATTGCCCACGTGCGCGACGTCTACGCCCTGGTCCGGCAGGCGTTCCCCGGCAAGACCATCCTGATCGGCGAGACCGGCTGGCCCAGCGCCGGGCGGCAGCGGCGCGGCGCCGAGCCGGGCCTGGTCAACGAGGCGCGCTTCATCCGCGGCTTTCTGAACTGGGTGGCCGAAGCCCGGGTGCTCTACAACGTGATCGAGGCGTTCGACCAGCCGTGGAAGCGCCGGCTCGAAGGCACGGTGGGCGGCTACTGGGGGCTGTTCGGCTCCGACCTCGAGCCCAAGTTTTCGCTGCAGGGGCCGGTGGTGGAGGACCCGGCGTGGATCGCCGGGGTCGCCGGCGGGGGGCTGGTTGCGTTCGCCTTCGTGCTGCTGCCGGTGCTGACCGGACGGCGGCCGGGGTGGCGCGGCGCAGCGCTGCTGGGGCTTGCCGGCTACGGCGCCGGCGCCGCGCTGGCCGCCCAGGTGAAGGGGATGTTCCTCGCCAACCGCGACGTGCTGGAGTGGGCGGTGACGGGTGCTTATACAGGTTTGGCGTTCGTCACGGCGTTTATGTTAGCGCTCACTATCGCGCCGTGGATCGACGGCAAAGCCGCGCCGGTTTGGCCCATGTCCTTGGCGGAGCGCAGGAATTCGGCTTTGTCCCCGGACAGCCGCTGGCTCGGCTGGGCGCGGTTTTTCTGGCTGTTCGGCGCGGCGGTCGTGTCGGTGCTGCTGGTGTTCGACGCGCGCTACCGGGACTTTCCGCTGGCGCTGTTCGCGCCGGCCGGGGTGGGTTTCGCCCTGCTGTCGCTGATCGGGGACACGGCCAGAATCGCCCGCCCGGCGGGGGTCGAGGAGCAGCTGCTGGGTCGCGTGATCGCGGTCTGCGCGCCCGTCATTTTGGTGCTGGAGCGCCCCTCCAACACCGACGCGGTGCTGTGGGCGGGCCTAAGCCTGCTGCTCGCCGGCGCGGCGCTGCTGCCCGGCCGCCGCGCGCGCCAGCACCAGCAGGCCCACTAAAAAACCCACCGCGCCGGCCTCGTAGCAGTACAGCACCAGGCCGGCGATCCCGAACGCCGCGGCGGCCAGCGCGGCGCGACCCGAGCCGCGCCACAGCGCGAGCGCGGCGGCGACGAGCGCGGCGTACCCCAATCCATAGGTCGAGAAGGTGGCGATCACCAGGCTGCGTGCCGTGCACCACCACGGGCCGCCGCCGGCGTCGCAGACGTGGGCGATCGCCGCCGGCTGGACCAGCTGGTAGCGCAGCAGCGCGGCCAGCAGGCCGGCGACGGCGATGAATAGCAACGGGCGCGGCGGAATCATGTCGGCGGCATCGAAAGGCGCCACAGTCTCGCTCGAAAACGGTGCGGAAGGAAGCGGCGCCGCCTGAATTTAGGGCGCACGCCCCAGAAATCGTGTCGCTGGCAGGAGACATCTTGCAGTCGGCTACGGTTCAGATAGAATGCGCCGCCGCTGGGCATTTGGCAGCGAGGCGATCGCCGTGATCCCCCACCCCAAGGGGGATGACGGCGAGACGCCAGGAGCGCGAGGCAAGGGTTACGGACCGCAGGCACGGCAAGTGCTAAAGGGTTGTTCCGGATTCCCATCCGCCGCGCGTTTTCTGCCGGAGCCCAGGCTGGTCAGCAGGGGCCCGGAGAGCGATCGCCGGGCCCCTTCTTCGTGAGGTGATTACTTGAGCAACACCGTCGACGTCGCCGCAGGCGCAAGCCGCCTGCCCCGATTCCGTTATACCGCCGCCCTGGCCGCGTTCCTGATCGCGGCCGTGGTCGCCGCCGGCAACTTCGGCCTCTGGGCCTGGGTGAACCAGCCGGCGCCGGCGCCGGAGGTCGACGCCAAGGTGAAGGGCTTCGCCTACAGCGGCTTCCAGCGCCACCAGAACCCGCTCAAGGACCGCTTCCCGACCCACGACGAGCTTTCCGGGGACATCCAGCTGCTCGCCCAGCACACCGACCGCATCCGGACGTATTCGGTGACGCAGAATGCCGCCGTCCTGGCGTTCGCGCGGCAGTACGGCGTGAAGGTCACCGCCGGCGCGTGGCTCGACCGCCGCCAGGACCACAACGCGCAGGAGATCGCCGCGCTGATCCGCGCGGCGCGCACCGACCGCAACATCGACCAGGTGATCGTCGGCAACGAGACGATCCTGCGCAACGACCTCTCGCCCAAGCAGCTCGCCGCCTACATCCGCAGCGTGAAGGCCAAGGTCAAGGTGCCGGTCACAACCGCCGAGCCGTGGCACGTCTGGCACAAGAACCCGGAGCTGGCGAAAGCGGTGGATTTCATCACCGTGCACCTGCTGCCGTACTGGGAAGGCGTGCCCGTGGAAGCCGCGGTGGACCACGTCTTCATCCGGCTCGAAGAGCTGCAGAAGGCCTACCCGCGCAAGAAGATCGTCATCGGCGAAGTCGGCTGGCCGTCCAACGGCGACCGCGTCAAGCTCGCGATCGCCTCGCCGGAAAACCAGGCCAAGTTCACGCGCGAGTTCCTCGATCGCGTGCAGGGAACCAAGGTCGACTACTTCCTGATGGAAGCGTTCGACCAGCCGTGGAAGATCTCCGAGGAAGGCCGCGCGGGCGGCTACTGGGGCATGTTCCACGCCGACCGCACGCTGAAGTACCCGCTCACGGGCCCGGTCATCGCCGACCCGGCGTGGCAGGCGAAAGCCGCGCTCGCCTCGCTCGTCGCCGTGCCGTTCATGTTCTGGTTCGCCGTCGCGTTCCGCCGCTTCCGCCTGCCCGGCAGAATCTTCTTCGCCGCGCTGATCCAGGCGTCCGTCGCGCTGGTGGTGTGGCTCGTGGCGCTGCCGCTCGAGTTCTACCTGCGGCCGGTGGACTGGGCGATGCTCGCCATCCTGATCCCGGCGCTCGTCGCGATGCTGGGCGTGCTGCTCGCCAACGGCTTCGAGTTCACCGAGGTGCTGTGGCGCGGCAAATGGAAGCGCGAGTTCGGGCCGAAGCCGGTTTCCGCCGGCGCCGAGGCGCCGTTCGTCTCCGTGCACCTGGCGTGCTGCAACGAGCCGCCGGAGATGGTGATCCTCACGCTGGAGAGCCTTGCGCGGCTCGACTACCCGAACCTGGAAGTCATCGTCGTCGACAACAACACCAAGGACGACGCGCTGTGGAAGCCGGTGGAGGCGTGGTGCCGAAACGCCGGCGAGCGCTTCCGCTTCTTCCACCTGCCGAAGTGGCCGGGGTTCAAGGCCGGCGCGCTCAACTTCGCGCTGAAGGAAACCGATCCGCGCGCCGAGGTGGTGGGCGTAGTGGATGCCGACTACGTGGTGACGCCGGACTGGCTCTCGTCGCTGATGGGCCACTTCGAGGAGCCGCAGGTCGCCGTCGTGCAGGCGCCGCAGGCCCACC
>CAZGTK010000040.1:0-9331 GCA_964528415.1 uncultured Burkholderiales bacterium
GAGGTAGTCGTCGTGCGCGGCCTGCTCGCGCGCGAGCAGCGCGTCCAGGTCGGCCGACTCGCCGATCTCTGCCAGCCGCGCCCGCGCCCGCGCCAGCACGTCGGGCAGCTCGTCCGGCGGCACCCGGTGCCGGCGCGCGGCGCCGTGCACGGCCGACAGTCGCTGCTCCACCTCGGCCAGCCGCGCCGGATCGAGCTCGACGCGGCCCAGGTAGCGATTCAGGCCATAGACCGCTTCCTTGATCTGGATCGCCGCCGGATCCACCAGCTCCACGATCCCCTTCAGCGCCGGGTCCACCTCCGTTAGCGCCTCGAGCCGCTGGGCGACGGCGTTGAGCCGGGTCAGGACCGCCGCTTCGCCGCCTTCCAGCGCGTCGAGCGCGAACTGGGCGGCCTCGATCAGGGCGGCGCCGTGCGTAAGGCGCGAGTGCTCGTTCTGGATCTCGCGCCACTCGTCGACGGAGAAACCCAGCGCCTCCAGCTCGCGGGCGACGAACGCGAGCTGGTCGCGTTCGCGCGCCAGCGCATCGGCGTTCTGCTGCCGATCGAGACGCTGCGCCTTCAGCGCCTGCCAGGTCCGGTAGCTGGCGGCAACCTCGGCCGCCGCGCCCTCGAGCCCGCCCAGCGCGTCCAACAGGCCGCGCTGGTAGTCCGCGCGCAGCAGCGACTGGTGCGCGTGCTGGCCGTGGATGTCGACCAGCAGGTCGCCGAGTTCGCGCAGCTGCTGCGCCGTCGCCGCGACGCCGTTGATGAAGGCCCGCGAGCGGCCGCCGGCGTCGACGACCCGGCGCAGCAGGCACACGCCCGGATCGCCGGCCATGTCGGCGGCCTCGAGCCAGCGCGCCACGGCCGGCAGGCGGCTCACGTCGAACTCCGCGCTCACCTCCGCGCGCGCGGCGCCCGCGCGGACCAGCGCCGCGTCGGCGCGCTCGCCCAGCGCCGGCCAGCGCGTCGATCAGGATGGACTTGCCCGCGCCGGTTTCGCCCGTCAGCGCCGAGAACCCGGCGCCGAAGCTGACCTCGGCCTCGTCGACGATGACGAAATCGCGGATGGCAAGGAAGCGCAGCAAGGCGGCAGGCGGCCGGGATCAGGCGTGCAGGAGCGGCTGCTCGCTCCAGCGCAGCTTCTCCCGCAGCATGTGGTAATAGCTGTGGCCGAGCGGGTGCAGCAGCCGGATCGGGTGCGGGGAGCGCGTCACCACCACGCGGTCGTTCTCGCGCAGCTCGACGTGGGAATGGCTGTCGAAGTGCACGCGGCAGTTGTTGGAGGCGTGCATCAGGATCTCGACCCGGCTGTCGGCGGCGATAACGATCGGCCGGTTGGACAGCGTGTGCGGGCACACCGGCACCAGCGTGATCAGCTGCAGGCGCGGGTGCACGATCGGCCCGCCGGCGGACAGCGCGTAGGCCGTTGACCCGGTCGGCGTCGCGATGATGAGGCCGTCCGAGCGCTGGTCGTAGACGAACTGGCCGTCGATGTGAACCTCGAACTCGATCATGCTGCCCTTGGTGCCGCGATGCACGACGACGTCGTTGAACGCGAGCCCCTGGAACAGCAGCTCGTCGCCGGCCAGCACCTCGCCGGCGAGCAGCATGCGCTCCTCGGCGACGTGCTCGCCGTCGAGCATCGTGCCCAGCGTCTCGACCATGGTCTCGACCGAGACGTCCGTCAGGAAGCCGAGCCGGCCCTGGTTGACGCCGATCAGCGGCACCCCGTGGGGCGCCAGCGTGCGCGCGATGTTGAGCATGGTGCCGTCGCCACCCACCACCACGGCGAGATCGGCGCGCGCGCCGATCTCGTCCAGCGTCAGCGCCGGGTAGGAGGTGTCCTTGGCGTGGGCCGCGGTGACCCGGTCGAGCAGCACCTCGAGACCGCGCTGGACCAGGGAGGCGGCCAGCCGCAGCACCGGCTCGACGATCTCCGGGCTCTTGAACTTGCCGACCAGGGCGACGGTCTTGAAGGGCGAATTCATCGCGCAGATTTAACCATAAAGGCCTGAAGGCGCATAGAAACGCGGCCGCGCCGGCGCATGGGCCGGCCGCCGCCCGCCGGCGCGGTCTTATGGTTTGCGGCGCCGGGGGGCGCTAGAATCCGGAACATGCTGAACGATCGCGCGCAGATCCTGCTCAAGACGCTGATCGAGCGCTACATCATCGAGGGCGAGCCGGTCGGCTCGCGCACGCTGTCGAAGTACTCGGGCCTCGACCTGTCGCCGGCCACCGTGCGCAACGTCATGTCCGATCTCGAGGAGCTCGGCTTCGTCGCCAGCCCGCACACGTCCGCCGGCCGCGTGCCGACGCCGCGCGGCTACCGCCTGTTCGTCGACAGCCTGCTGGTGGTGAAACCGCTCGAGGAGCAGCAGATCGCGCGGCTCTCCGGCCAGCTGCACCCCGACAACCCGCAGCGCGTCGTCAGCGCCGCGTCCCAGCTGCTGTCCCAGCTCACGCATTTCGCCGGCATGGTCATGCTGCCGCGGCACGAGGGGCGCGCGTTCCGCCACATCGAGTTTCTCAAGCTCTCCGAGCGCCGGGTGCTGCTGATCATCGTCAGCCCGGAAGGCGACGTGCAGAACCGCGTGCTGGTGCCCGAGCGGGCCTACTCCCATTCGGAGTTGATCGAGGCGGCCAACTACCTGAACCAGACCTACGCCGGCCTCACCTTCGAGGAGATCAAGGCACGGCTGACGGACGAGCTCAAGGACCTGCGCCAGGACATGATGGGCCTGATGACCTCCGCGATCGAGGCCGGCAGCGAGGCCGCGTCGTTCCGCGACGCGGTGGTGGTCTCGGGCGAGCGCAACCTGCTCGGCGTGCGCGACCTCTCGGTCGACATGGAGCGATTGCGCCAGCTGTTCGAGCTGTTCGAAAAGAAGACCGACCTGATGCGGCTGCTGGAGGCGAGCCGCCGGGCCCAGGGCGTGCAGATCTTCATCGGCGAGGAGTCCGGCGTGGTGCCGCTCGACGAGTGCAGCGTGATCACCGCGCCCTACGAGGTCGACGGCCGCGTGGTCGGCACGCTGGGCGTCGTCGGGCCGACGCGGATGGCCTATGATCGCGTCATCCCGATCGTCGAGATAACCGCCAAGCTGCTCTCGAGCGCCCTCTCCAGCGACTGAACGCACGGCCGCGGGGCGCCGCCGCACGGCCGCAACCGAAAGAGCATCATGCCCTACGTTCCCGAACCGGAATTCCGCCACGGCACGCCGGCGCGCGTCGGCGTGCTGCTGGTGAACCTCGGCACGCCCGACGAGCCCACGGCGCCGGCGCTGCGCCGCTACCTCAAGCAGTTCCTGTCCGACCCGCGGGTGGTGGAGATTCCGCGCGCGGCCTGGTGGCTGATCCTGAACGGCATCATCCTGAACGTGCGGCCGAAGAAATCGGCGGCGAAGTACGCCACCATCTGGACGCCCGAGGGCTCGCCGCTCAAGGTGCACACCGAGCGGCAGGCCGCGCTCGTGCTGGGCCTGCTCGGCGACCGGCTCAGGCCCGCGCCGCTGGTCGAGCACGCCATGCGCTATGGTCAGCCGTCGGTGGCGGACGCGCTCGCGCGGCTGCGCGCGGGCGGCTGCGACCGCGTGCTGGTGCTGCCGCTCTATCCGCAGTATTCGGCCAGCACCACGGCCAGCGTGTTCGACGCCGTGTTCGACGCGATCGAGACGATGCGCAACGTGCCGGAACTGCGGCTGGTGAAGCATTACCACGACGATCCGCGCTACATCGACGCGCTGGCGGCCAACGTGCGCGCGCACTGGTCCGCGCACGGTCGCGGCCAGGTGCTGCTGATGAGCTTTCACGGCGTGCCGCGCTTCGCGCTCGACCTCGGCGACCCCTACCACTGCGAATGCCAGAAGACCGGCCGGCTGCTGGCCGAGGCGCTGGCGCTGCAGCCGGAGCAGTACCGCGTCTGCTTCCAGTCGCGCTTCGGCGGCGCCGAGTGGCTCAAGCCGTATACCGCCGACACGCTGGCCGAGCTGCCCGGCCGGGGCGTCGAGCGCGTCGACGTCGTCTGCCCCGGCTTCGTCGCCGACTGCCTCGAGACGCTGGAGGAGATCGCCATGGAAGGCAAGCAGACCTTTCTCGGCGCCGGCGGCAAGGCGTTCCAGTACATTCCCGCGCTCAACGAGCGGCCGGAGTGGATCGCGGCGCTGGGCGGCATCGCCGCCGACAACCTGCACGGCTGGAACCACGCCGGCCCCGACGCCGCGGCGCTCGAGCGCACGCGCGAGCGGGCGCTCGCGCTCGGCGCCAAGGCCTGACCGCGGCGCCCTGCCGTTCTGCGGGCCGCGCCGCGGCCCGCGCTGACGTCGTGGACGAACCATGGACCTGCTCATCATCGCTGTGCTGATCCTCATGAACGGCGCCCTCGCCATGTCGGAGCTGGCGGTCGTGTCCTCGCGCAAGGCACGGCTGCGGCAGCTCGCCGACGCGGGCGACCTGCGCGCCGGCGCCGCGCTGACGCTGGCCGAGCACCCCGGGCCGTTCCTGTCGACGGTCCAGATCGGCATCACGGCGGTGGGCATCTTCGCCGGCGCCTTCGGCGAGGCGACGCTGGCGCGGGACCTGACGGCGTGGATCGCGCAGTGGCCGGCGCTGGCGCCCTACAGCCAGGCCGTTGCGCTCGCCATCGTGGTGGCCGGCGTCACCTATCTGTCGGTCGTGGTGGGCGAGCTGGTGCCGAAGCAGATCGCCCTGCACAACCCGGAGCGGATCGCGCGCTGGGTGGCGCCGCCGATGCGCTCGCTGGCGCGCGCGGCGAAGCCGCTGGTGTGGACGCTGTCGACGTCCTCGGCGGTGCTGCTGCGCCTGCTCGGCTCGCGGCCGCGGCCGGAGGAAGCGGTCTCCGAGGAGGACATCCGCCGCATGATCCGCATCGGCGCCCAGGCCGGCGTGCTGGAGAAGACCGAGCACGACCTGGTGAAGAACGTGTTCCGGCTCGACGATCGCAGCGTCACCAGCCTGATGACGCCGCGCGCGGAGATCGTCTCTCTCGACCTCGAGACCGGCGAGGCCGCCCTGCGCAAGGTCCTGATCACCGGCGGCCACTCGCGCTATCCCGTCTGCCGCGGCGGGCTCGACCAGCCGGTCGGCATCGTCTCGGCGCGTAAGCTGCTCGCGCGCGCCCTCGCCGGCGCCCCGCTCGACATCGCCGCACTCGCGCGGCCGGCCTTCACCGTGCCGCCCTGGCTCTCGGGGATCGACCTGCTCGAGCAGTTCCGGCGTCACGGCGCGACGCTCGCCCTGGTGGTGGAGCCCTCCGGCGAGGTCCTGGGGCTGGTCACGCAGCACGACGTCCTGGAGTCCATCGTCGGCGGCATCACGCCGGGCGAGCCGCCGCCATGGACCCGGCGCAAGGACGGCTCCTGGCTGGTCGACGGCATGGTGTTCGTCGACGAGGTGAAGGATCGCCTCGGCCTGCGGCGCCTGCCCGAGGAGGACACCGCCGATTACGAGACGCTGGGCGGCCTCGTGATGGCAGCGATCGGTCGGCTGCCCGAGGTGGCCGACACCTTCGAGTGGGAAGGCTGGCGCTTCGAGGTCGTCGACATGGACGGCAAGCGCGTCGACCGCGTGCTGATCACGCCGCCCGATGCGGACGCCGCCGCGTCCCTGGACGCCTCCTGAGGCGGCAGCGCGACAGCTGCCGGCGCTCGAGTTACGCTAGCCGCCATGAACGCCGCTCCCCGCCCGCCGGGCCTGGCCCGCTCCCTGCGGACCCGTACGCAGCCGCTGCACGCCCGCGCCGAGCGTTCGGGAATCGTCGCCGAGCTGCTGCACGGGCGCGGCAGCCGCGCCGGCTACGCCCTGCTGCTGCGCAACCTCCTGCCGGCGTACCAGCGCCTGGAGCAGGCCCTGGAACGGACGCGCGACGCGCCCGGGCTCGCGGCGCTGGCGCAGCCGGCGCTCTACCGGGCGGCGCGGCTCGCCGCCGACCTCGAGCAGCTCGCGGGCGATCGCTGGCAGGACGCGCTGCCGCTGCTGAGCGCCGGCCAGCGCTACGCGGCGGCGGTCGCGGCAGCCGACGAGGGGACGCGCGAGCGGCTCGTCGCCCATGCCTACGTGCGCTACCTCGGCGACCTCAGCGGCGGACGCGTGCTCGGCCCGCTGCTGGCCCGCTCGCTGGGCCTGCCGCCGGCGGCGCTGTCGTTCTATGACTTTCCCGGAATCGCCGATCCGCAACGGTTCAAGGCGGCCTACCGCGACGCGATCGACCGTTCGGTGTCGGCGCCGCGGGCCTTCGACGCCGTGCTGGCGGAAGCCGAGCTCGCCTTCCGGCTCAACATCGAGGTCTCGGAAGCGGTGCAGGCCCGCGTTGCCGGGAATGCCGCCGTTGCGCTCGCCGACGGCGCCGCCGCCTGAGCCGGCCGCTCAGGCCTCGTCGTCGTCGCTGCCGGCGGCGTGCCAGACCAGGTGCTCGAGCAGCTCCGCGGCGCGCGCAACCGACGAGCGCACGGACTCGAGCATTTCCGGCGTGCGCGACAGATCGGCGCTGTCGGTGATCTCCAGCGCGGTCAACTGGGCGTTTGCCTCGACCGCCGCCAGCAGGGCGCGGTACAGCAGCGTCGCACGCGGGTCGAGGCGCGGCGCCGGCAGCTGGCGGCGCTTGACGATGCCTTCCTGAAACCGGCGGCGGGCGGCCTCGACGCCCTTGCGCTCGGTCAGGTCCGTGAACAGGATCACGAACCCCAGCACGCGACTGGGCGAGGCGAGCACCGGATCGCCGCGCACCAGCAACGGCCGCGAGCCGGCCTCCAGCTCGAGCGCGACCTCGCCGCGCCACGGCAACCGGCGCTGCAGCATGCCGCGCACGCGCTCGCGCACGGCGGCCGGATCCGAGACCAGCAGCGCGAGGTCGTCCACCCTGCGCACCCGCGACGCCGCGCCGCCGACCAGGCGGGCAAACGCGTCGTTCGCGAGCAGCACGTCACCGGCGGGATCCGCCAGGATCACCGGCTGGTCCGACCGCCCGACCTGCCGGCTCACCTGCTCCAGCTGATCGCGCGCGATCAGCATGCGCACGGAGCGGAACTGCAGCACCACGTCCGCGACGGACTCGCCGATCAGACGCGCCGTGGTGAGCTGGGCCGGCGACCACGGGTCGCAGGTGCGCTCGACCAGCTGGTGCCACTGCGCGAACGAACGGCGCGGCGACAGGTCGGCGGGATCCTGGCCGATCACCACCGGCTTGAACGGATTGCCGCCCCAGGTGACGGTGTGCACGCGTTCCGGGCGGAACCACAGCAGGTATTCGCCCGGCGCATCCGACACGGGCGTCGCCACCAGCCCGCTGGCGACGTTGCGCACCGGCGCGAACTTCGGCTCGTCGAGGCTCAGCGAGGCCGTCGCCGTCACCGGCGCGCGCGGGCGGGCGTCGAGCCAGGCGCCGATCTCGCGCAGCCGCGGCGTGCCGGGCACCTCGCCGACGGTGAGCACCTGGCCTTCGAACAGCAGCGCCGCGCCGGTCGCCTCCAGCGGCTGCAGCAGCGCCGCCGAGCTGTCGAACAGGGCGGTGCGCCAGTCGCCCTCGCGCGAGATCGCCTCGATCATGCGCTGCTCCAGGCGCCGCACCGACAGCTCGGCCTCGGCCTGGGCAAAGCTCTCGAGCGCGGCGATGCGCGTGGCCACCGTCTCCGCCAGCACCTCGCACACCGCGCGCATCTCGTAGTGCACGAAGCGCGGCGCGTAGTGGTGACACGCGACGAGCCCCCACAGACGGCCGCCGACGACGAGCGACGCCACCAGCGTCGCGTTCACGCCCATGTTCTTGAGGTACTGGATGTGGATCGGCGACATGCTGCGCAGGAAACACAGCGACATGTCGAGCTCGGCGCCGCTCAGCGGTGACGTGCCCGGGGCCAGCGGCACCGGCGCGTAGTCGACGTCGACCAGCACGCGCACGCGGTTGCGCTCGTAAAGCCGTCGCGCCATCTGCGGGATGTCGCTGGCCGGGTAGCGGTTGCCGAGATAGGGCTCCAGGCTCGGCTCGCGCCGCTCGGAGAAAACTTCGCCGTGACCCTCCGCGTCGAAGCGGTAGACCATGACGCGGTCATAGCCCGTGAGATCCTTGTAGATGCGCGCCGTCTCGTCGCACAGCGCCCGCAGCGAGGTGGCCTGGACGACGGCGTCGATGCCGCCGCTGAGGTGCCGCGACAGGTCGACCTTGGGGCCGGCGCGCTCGAGCTCGACGACGAGGCCGCCGCCGGGCGGCCGGTGCAGCAGGCAGTCGAAAAGCT
Organism: uncultured Burkholderiales bacterium; assembly: GCA_964528415.1. GTDB lineage: Bacteria > Pseudomonadota > Gammaproteobacteria > Burkholderiales > UBA6910 > DATIUV01. The sequence continues at coordinate 8,231 of CAZGTK010000040.1, forward strand.
GCGGCGGCGAACCGGTGTGGGCCCGCACGGCGATCGGCACGTCGTCCAGCGGCTCGGTCAGCAGCGGGCGGACGCGCGCGAGCATGTCGCCGGGCAGCGCCGCCAGCGGATCACCGACCGGATCGCGCGCCAGGCCGAGAAAAGCGGCCGCGTTGGCGCTGGCCTGCACGACGACGAGGTCGGGCTCGCGCACCAGCAGCAGCGCACCGTGGGGCTGGATCGAGCCGGCGAGATGGATCTGCTCGCGTTCGCAGTTCGACAGGTCGGCCCGGCCGAACGCGGGCGCGGGCGCGGGCGATGCGGAGGGAATCGAAGGGGACGCCACGCCCCCAGTCTACCCCAGCGTTTACTGGTCGGGGTCGCGGCCGCCGGGACGGCGGTCGTCGTCGAGGCCGTAGCGGTCCAGTTTGGCGTAGAGGCTCTGCCGGCTCAGGCCGAGCAGCTCGGCGGCGGCGGTGCGGTTGCCGCCCGTGAGCTCGAGCGCCTTCTCGACGTAGTGCCGCTCGACGCCGGCGACGGTCTCCTTCACCAGCGCGCGCAGCGACGTCTTGCCGATCTGGTCGCTCAACGCCGCGACCAGCGAGCCGATCCGCCCGCTGCCCGTCGCCGGCGAGGGCAGCCGCCGGCCGACGTCACGAACCAGCAGGCCGAAGCGCGAGGCGCCGTTGGGCGCTGCGCCGACGGCCGAAATCTCCACATCCGTGTCGGCGCCGAGATCGCCGTGGATCGTGGTGGCGAAAAGCCGCACGGCGCCGTAGCGCTGCACGTTCGCGAGCAGCACGGTCAGGTCGGCGCCGGGCCGGCCCAGCCAGCGGGCGACGCGCTGACCCACCGCCACCTCGGGCGAGGCCACCTGCACCATCTCGGCGAACGCGCGATTGGTGCGCAACACCACGCCGTGGTCGTCGATGACGGCGAATCCGTCGGGCGCGCGCTCGATCAGGTCTTCCAGCGGGACGATCGTCGCGTACTCCGTGGCCCGGGCCTGGGAACCGCCCGGCGCCAGCTGCAGCAGGAACAACGGCCCGGAATCGGCCGCCATCAGCGACGCTCGCAGCAGCCACGGCTGCCGCTCCTCGCCGAGGTGCGCGACGATGCCGG
>CAZGTK010000040.1:9341-12227 GCA_964528415.1 uncultured Burkholderiales bacterium
TCGCGGACCTGGCGCAGCATGGCCTGCACCGCCTCGCGGTCCTCGGGCAGCAACTCGGCCAGCAACTCGCGCCCGGCAACCGCGGGGCGGCGCCGTGCGAGGCCCAACGCCTTCACGGCCGCCGGGTTGGCCTCGATGATGCGCAGGTCCGACGCGCCCACCAGCAGCACGGCCTCGTTGGAAGCGTCGAACAGGAGCCGGTAGCGGGTCTCGACCTCCCGCAGCTTCCAGTAGTCGCGCTCCATCGCCTGCTGCGCCGCGATCAGGCGTCCCTGCAGCTCGGCCACGGCCTGGAGGCTCTTGCCGATCGCCATCAGCCCGCCGCCGCCCACCTGGACCGTGGTGTACTCCATCAGCAGCTCGACGCCGCTCGGGAAGCGCTGGGTCACCTGCCGCAGCACCGCGACGCGGCTCGCCTTAGCGTCCTCGATCATGCGGCGCACCTTTTCGCCGCCGAGCTCGTCGACCGTTTCCGCCCAGGGACGGCCGATCCAGCCCTGCACCGCCTCGGTGGCGAGGGCGCTCGAAAGATTCGCCTCCTGGATGACCCCGTCGGGGTTCAGTAGGAGCGTTACATCGGGTTGCACGGTCGTGTCTCCCGCCTTTTCAGCCCGCACGGCTGACGCACTGCAAAACCGGCGCAGGGAGCCAATGCGGCGTGAATGTCAATTGGTCATGACTATTCTACCAGCAACCATTAGTAAACGCTGCTAAACCTTGAACCAGCGTGCCGAAGCGCCGCCCACGCGGGCCGGACGGCCTGTCAGGGCGCTGCGACGCCGCCGCGAGTCGGGTCGCGTCAGCCCCGCCAACGGCGAGCGAGGTCGGCCACGTGCGCCAGCAAGGCGGCCCCGAGCCAGGCCGCGGGCACCTCCCAGCCGGCGCCGACCAGCGCGGCGCGCAGGGCCAGCAGCAGGCACGCGCCGGCCAGGAGATTCGCCGCCAGGTCGGGCAGCGCGGGGCCGCGGCGGGTGCGGTGACGGTAGACCGCCAGCGCCAAGGCCTCCGCGGCGATCAGGACGAGAATCAGGTCGACGATGCGACCGCTGGCGAAGAGCTCAGCCACGATGGGACTCTTGCTTCGGCGGCGGGCCCCGCGCGCCTCGCCGCGGCGCGCCGCGCGCTCATGGCGAGACCAGTCCGAACAGGTGCGCCAGGTCCTTGAAGAAGATGCGCGCGTGCGCCATCGGCCTGGCGCGCACCAGGCGCTTGTGCATGTACGCCTGCCAGGTCAGCTGCTGCACGTCGGGGTCGCGGCACATGCTGACGAAACGCTCGCGGCGGCGATCGCTCGAGTACCAGAAGGTCTGCATCATGCCGAGGATCCAGAACACGCGGCCGTGCTCCTTCATGAAGCGGCGGCGCGCCATCCTGAGCGCGCGCGCGTCGCCGGTTTGCAGGAACGTCGCCGCCGCGTCCGCGGCCAGCCGTCCGCCCGCCATCGCGTAGTAGATCCCCTCGCCGGAGGCCGGCGCCACCACGCCGGCGGCGTCGCCGGCCAGCACGACGTCGTGGCCGTTGTCCCAGCGCCCGAGCGGCTTCAGCGGAATCGGCGCGCCCTCGCGCCGCACCGTCTCCATGGCCGAAAGCCCCGTGCTCTCGCGCAGCTCGCAGACGGCGCTGCGCAGCGAGAAACCCTTGTGCGCGCTGCCGACGCCGACGCTGGTGGTCTCGCCATGGGGAAACACCCAGGCGTAGAAATCCGGCGACAGGCGGCCCTGGTACCAGACGTCGCAGCGCGCGCCGTCGAAGTCCGCGCCGGCCGCCGGCGAGCGCACGATCTCGTGATAGGCGGCCACGTAGGGCATCCGATCCGCGCCGGGCACGCACTGGCGCGCCACCTGCGAGATCGCGCCGTCGGCGCCGACCACCGAGCGCGCGCGCACGCGCTCGGACGCGTCCCCGCGCGCCGCGTGCTTCGGTCGGTAGTGAACGATGGCGGTGCCGTCGGCGTCGCGCGTGATGCGCTCGAACGCGCCGGCGCGCCGCTCGGCGCCGGCCGCGGCCGCGCGCTGGCGCAGCCACTCGTCGAACGCCTCGCGATCCACCATGCCGACAAAGCCGCCCTCGATCGGCATGTCCACTCGCCGAGCGGAGGGCGCGACCATGCGCGCGGCCGTCACCCGCGCCACCAGCAGGCTGTCCGGTATCTGGAAATCCTGGATCAGTCGGGGCGGGATCGCGCCGCCACACGGCTTGATGCGCCCGGCGCGGTCCAGCAGCAGCACGCGATGGCCGTAGCGCGCGAGGTCGGTGGCCGCCGTCGCGCCCGCGGGGCCGCCGCCCACCACCACCGCATCGAAGGTTTCGAGTCCGCTCATGGGTCACCCCTGCACGACTTCGGCGGCGTAGGCGCCGCCCGAGGAAGGAGCCTGCGCGCGCTCGCGCTCGTCCCGCGGCTGGCCCAGGCGGCCGGCAAGCGCGCCGGCCACCAGGAACAGGACGGCCTCGCCCGCGAACACCGACGCGTACGCGATCACCGGTGAACCCGCCAGGTAGCGCGCCAGGTCCACCGCGGCGGTGCCGAGAAAGCCGCCCAGCGCGAACGCCACCGCCTGCGCCGCGCCCCACAGTCCCATGCGCACGCCTTCGCGCGCCTGCCGGCCGGCGCTGACGAGGCCCATCATCGAGCCGATGGCGGCGATCGCGAATGCGCCGTTCGCCACGCCCAGCGCGAACACCGACGCGGAGAGCGGCCACGCCGGGCCGATGAAGCCCGCCAGCGTGAGGCCGAACAGCGCGGCGGCCGAGCCGACGCAGCCGCCGATCGCCCACGCGCGCATCGAGCCCAGCCTTCCGCCGCGCGCCAGACTGCCCGCGACGCCCACCAGGAGCATGCCGAGCAGCACGCCGCCGTTCTGCACGCCCGCGAGCCGCGTCGACTCG
>CAZGTK010000041.1:0-11983 GCA_964528415.1 uncultured Burkholderiales bacterium
CACACGGTCGGCGAGTTCGGCGTCGTGCTGATGGTGGGCGGCAACATTCCGGGCGAGACGCGCACCCTGGCGATCGCCATCTACGATCGGGTGCAGGCCTTCGACGACCAGGCCGCGGGCGTGATGTCGGCGGCGCTGCTGCTGCTGTCCTTCGCCGTTATCCTTCTCGTCGGACTCATGACGCGGCGCGTGGGCGCGCGCCATGGCTGAGCCGCTGCCCGGCGGCCTGCGCGTGCGGCTCGCGCAGCGCACGCCGATTCCGCTGGATGTGGAGTTCGCCTGCGAGGCGGGCGAGCTCGTGGCGCTGGTGGGGCCTTCCGGTAGCGGAAAATCCACCATCCTGCGCGCCATCGCCGGCCTGCTGCACCCCCGCGCGGGGCGCGTCGCCAGCAACGGCACGGCGTGGTTCGACGCCGAACGGGGGGTGCGCCTGCCGGCGCAGGCGCGGCGGGTGGGCATGGTGTTCCAGCACTACGCGCTGTTTCCGCACCTGACCGCGCTCGAGAACCTCACGCTGTGCCTGAGCGGGATCGACGCGCCGGAGCGCGAGGCGCGCGCGCGCGAGCTGCTGGCGATGGTGCACCTCGCGGGGCTCGAGGGGCGGCGGCCGGCCGAGCTTTCCGGCGGCCAGCAGCAGCGGGTGGCGGTGGCGCGGGCGCTGGCGCGCGACCCGCGCGTGCTCCTGCTGGACGAGCCGTTTTCGGCGGTGGACCAGTCGACGCGCCAAAAGCTGCAGCGCGAGCTGGCGCAGCTGCGGCGCAGCCTGAACATTCCGGTGGTGCTGGTCACGCACGACCTGGAGGAGGCGCGCGCGCTGGCCGACCAGATGGTGATCCTGCACCGCGGAGCCACGCTGCGCACCGGGCCGCCGGAGGAGGTGATGGCGCACCCTGGCAGCGCGACGGTGGCGCGGCTTACGGGCCACACCAATCTGTTCGAGGGCACCGTGCGCGAGCACCGGCCGACCGAAGGCCGGACGCTGCTGGAGGGGCTGGGTCAGACGCTGGAGGCGCGCCTCGACCCTTCGGTCGCGCCGGGCTCGCGGGTGATGTGGATGATCCCGGCGGGCGACGTCATCCTGCACCGGCGCGACCGGCCCTCGCGCGGGGAGCGCGAGAACCCGGTCCACGGCGTCGTCGCCGAGTTTGTGCCGCTGGGCGAGATGACGGCGCTCACGCTGCTGCCGGACGCGGCGCCGGGCCTGCCGCTCGCGTTCAGCGTTCCGACCCACGTGGCGCGCCGCAACGGCGTCGCCGCCGGCGTGCGCGCCAGCGTCTCGCTGCTGTCTGAAGGCATCCACCTGATGCCGTTGGAGCCGCCCGCGCCGGCCGGCGTTTGATCTGCGTCAACGCGCCCGGCATCGAGCCGGCCAAAACTGCCGCCATGAGCGCCTTCCCAGGCGGCCTGCGCGATGCGTGCGGCCGCCGCGTCGATTATCTGCGGGTGTCGGTCACCGATCGCTGCGACCTGCGCTGCTCGTATTGCCTGCCGAAGGGCTTCTGCGGCTACGAGGCGCCTTCCCACTGGCTCACGCTGACGGAGATCGAGCGCGTGGTGGCGGCGTTCGCGCGCCTCGGCGTCGAGCGCGTGCGGCTGACCGGCGGCGAGCCGCTGCTGCGGCGGGGGTTGACCGACCTCGCGCGCGCCATCGCCGCCCACCCCGGTGTCGCCGACCTCTCCCTGAGCACCAACGCCACCCAGCTTGCCCGTCATGCGCGCGCGCTGCGGGAGGCCGGCGTCACGCGGCTCAACGTGAGCCTCGACACGCTGGACCCGCACCGGTTCGAGCGCATCACCGGGCGCGATGCGCTGGCAGACGTGCTGGCGGGCCTCGAAGCGGCCCGCGCCGAGGGCTTCGCGCCGATCAAGATCAACTTGGTGGCGATGGCCGGCGTCAATGACGACGAGATCGACGCGGTCGTGTCGTTCTGCGCCGGCCACGGCTTCGTCCTGCGCCTGATCGAGGCGATGCCGGTCGGCGAAACCGGCCGCGCCGCCGCCTACCTCGATCTGCAGCCGGTGCGCAAACGCCTCGCCGACCGCTTCGCTCTGGTGGACAGCGTCATCCCCGGTGGCGGACCCGCGCGCTACCTAAGCTCGCCGGACGGCCGCTTCACCGTCGGCTTCATCACGCCGCTGTCGCAGCACTTCTGCGAAACGTGCAATCGCGTGCGCCTGGCCGTCGACGGCACGCTGCACCTGTGCCTGGGGCACGAGGACCGCGTGCCGCTCGCGCCGCTGCTGCGCGGCGGGGCGGCCGATGCCGAGCTGGAAGCGGCGATCGTCGCCGCGATGGCGCGCAAGCCCGAGCGCCACCTGTTCCGGGAGTCGCCGCAGCGGCTGGCGCGGGTGATGGCGCAAACGGGCGGTTGAACGCGCCTGCCATCGCGGCGCGCGCCAGGGCAGTCCGCGTCATCCCGGCGACGCCCGTCCCGTACCGCGACACGTGGCCCGGGCCCAGCAAACTCGCGCGTCGACGCCTGCGGCCGACTGGATTCCGGCCTGCGCCGGAATGACGATCGAGAGGATGGATGCCCGCAGGCGCCTGGATTCCGGCCGGCGCCGGACTGACGATCGGCGTGGGCCGGGGGCCTTGCCGGGCAACCGCCGCCGCGACGATCCGGCGGCAGCGTCAGCCGCGCCCCAGGATCTCGCGCTCGATGCGGCCCTTGATCTCGTCGCGAGCCCGGCGGAACGCGGCGAGGCGCTGCGCGTCGTCGCCCGTGACGCCGGAGGGATCGTCGATCGACCAGTGCAGGCGGCTCGCGGCGTTGGCGAACGCCGGGCACGACTGGTTGGCGCTGTCGCACACGGTGACGACGAGGTCGAAGCGCTCGGGCAGGTAGCGATCCAGCGTCTTCGAGGTCTGCCCGGCGATGTCGATGCCCAGCTCCGCCATGGCGGCGATGGCTTCGGGGCGCACGCGGGTCCGCTCGGTGCCGGCGCTGTGGGATTCCCAGGCGCCGCCGCCGAGCGCGCGCAGCAGGCCCTCGGCCATCTGCGAGCGGGCGCTGTTGTGGGTGCAGAGAAAGAGCACGCGGCGAGTCGGCTGGTTCATGCGATGGGGTCCGGGTCACGTGGGATAATGCCCATTATGTGATGGTTCGATGACATGCGCGTGACACCATGAAATGCGTCGAGACCGCGTGGAGCGCCCATCGCGCCGAGCTGATGCGCTTCCTGCGCCACAAGCTGGGCGAGGAGGGGCAGGCCGAGGACCTGCTGCAGGACGTGTTCCTGCGGGCGGCCCAGCATCTGGAGACGTTCTGCGGGGTGGAGAACCGGCGCGCCTGGCTGTTCCAGGTCGCGCGCAACGCCGTGGTCGACTTCTACCGCCGTCACCGGCCGGCCGATCCCTTGCCCGACGATCTCGCGGCCGCGGCGCCCGACGACGATCCCCTGGCCCCTCTGTGCACCTGCCTCGTGAACCAGATCGAGCACCTGCCCGTCGCGGACCGCGAGGCGCTCAAGCTCTCGGACCTGGAGGGCGTGCCGCAGAAGGACGTGGCTCGGGCGCAGGGGCTGAGCGTTTCGGGCGCCAAGTCCCGGGTGCAGCGCGCCCGCGTCAAGCTGCGCGACCTGATCGTCGAGGCCTGCCGCGTGGAGTTCGACGGGCAGGGGCGCGTCACGGATCACCTCGGCCCTCGCGGCGACGCCTAGCGCCCGGCTGACTGTTGGCCGCGCGCGGGATGCCCCGCGGCCCGCGGTGCGTCTTTCCGGCGGCATCGGCGTCTCCGTTAATGGAGGGCGGCCCTCGACAGGGAGCCCGGCCGGGGGCGCCGGGGACCGTCGGGCGGCCGGCCGGGACGGGTGACGCTATGTTCGATGCTTTCGCCGACCTGATTGTCTTTCGCGGCCTTGCGCTCGACCCGGAGACGCCGATCGGCGCCGCCGCCCACTTCTTCGTCATGGACGTGGCGAAGATCCTGGCGCTGCTGACGGTCGTCATCTACGTGCTGGGGCTGATGCGCGCGCTGTTGACGCCCGAGCGGGTTCGCGAGTTCATGCTCAAGCGCTCCAACCTCGGCAGCCGCTTCGCCGCCGTGGGGCTGGGGGCGGTCACGCCGTTCTGCTCGTGCTCGTCGGTGCCGCTTTTCATCGGCTTCGTCGAAGCCGGCATCCCCCTGGGCGTCACGCTGTCCTTCCTCATCGCGAGCCCCATGATCAACCAGGTGGCAGTGGTGGTGCTGGCGGGGGTGATCGGCTGGGAGCTGGCGGTGGCCTACGTCGTCACCGGGTTGACGGTGGCTTTCGTCGGCGGCTTCGTGCTCGAGCGTTTCCGGCCCGAGCGCTGGGTCGAGGAGTATGTCTGGAAGATCCGCATGGGGACGGCGCAGCGCGCCGCGGAGGAGCGGTCGCTCAAGGCCCGGCACGAGTACGCGTGGCGGCAGGTGAAGGAAATCGTCGGCCGGATCTGGAAGTTCGTGCTGATCGGGATCGGCATCGGCGCCTTCATCCACGGCTACGTTCCCGGCGACCTGGTGGCGCGCATCGGCGGCGGCGGCGGGCCGCTCTCGGTGGCGGGCGCGGTGGCGGTGGGCGTGCCGTTGTATTCTGACGCCGTCGGCATGATCCCGATCGCCGAGGTGCTGCTCGGCAAGGGCATCCCGGTGGGCACCGTGCTGGCGTTCATGATGGCGGTCACGGCGCTCTCGCTGCCGGAGATGCTGATCCTGCGCAAGGTGGTGCGCTGGCCCCTGCTGGGCGTGTTTGCCGGCTACCTGGCGATCTCGTTCGTGCTCGTCGGCACGCTGTTCAACGCGCTGGGCGGCCGGCTCGGATGAGTCCGGCGCTGTCGGCCGGCGAGCGGAAGTGAAACAATGGCTGGCGGCGCGGGGCCGCCGGCCCTCGGGCAAGGAGAACGAACCGTGAGAGACGTGAAGGTACTGGCCAGCTGCTGCGGCGGCGAGGCGACGGTCAAGCTGGTCGAGGACGTGGCGCGCGAGAAGGGCGTGCAGGTCGAGGTCGAGCTCGTCAAGGACCTGGGCCGCATCATGGGCTACGGCGTGATGGCGTCGCAGGGACTGGTAGTGGACGGCAGGGTCGTCCACTCCGGCGGCGCGCCGGAGCGCCGCCAGGTGGAGTCCTGGCTCGCGACGGAAGCGGCCGCATGACGGCGGCGCGGCGGGCCGCGGCGCTGGCCGTGGCGCTGGCGGCGTCCTCCGCCTCGGCGCTGGAGATCAACCCGGTGCAGGTGGCGCCCGGCGTCTACGCCGTGATCGGCGAGCTGGGCGGGCGGACCTACGCGAACGAAGGGCTCAACGCCAACGTCGGCTTCATCGTCACGGACGAAGGCGTCGTGGTGGTGGACAGCGGCGCGACCTGGCAGTCGGCACGCGCGCTGCACGCGGCGATCCGGCGCATCACCGACCAGCCGGTGAAATGGGTGATCAACACCGGCGGCCAGGACCATCGCTGGCTCGGCAACGGCTACTTCCGCGAGCAGGGCGCCGAGATCATCGCGCACGTTAAGGCCAAGGCCGACATGGCGGCGCGCGGCGCGGACCAGCTCGCGGCCCTGGCGCCGGTGCTGAAGGAAAAGCTGGACGGCACGCGCGCCGTGCTGCCGACGCGCACCTTCGACGACCGCCTGGCGCTCACGCCCGGCGGCCGCGAGATCCGGGTGATCCATTTCGGCGCCGCCCACACGCCCGGCGACAGCGTGGTGTGGCTGCCGCGCGAGCGCGTGCTCTTCACCGGCGACGTGGTCTACGTCGATCGCCTGCTGGGCGTGATTCCGGTCTCCAGCGTGAAGAGCTGGCTCACGGCCTTCGACGCCATGGCGAAGCTGGAGCCGAAGACGATCGTCCCCGGCCACGGCGCCGTGTGCGACCTCGCCAAGGCGCGGCGCGACACCTACGACTACCTCGTGCTGCTGCGAACCCACATGAAGAAGGCCGTGGCCGATTTCGTCGACCTGCAGCGCGCGATCGACAGCCTCGACCAGAGCGCCTTCGCGCGCCTCGCCAACTACGACGACCTCAAGGGCGGCAACGCGAGCCGCGCCTACCTCGAGGCGGAGGCCGAGTGAGCGGCGCCGCCGGCGCGCCGGCCGGTCGCCATGACTGATCCGGTCGAAGCGGCGGGCTGGTACGGTCTCGCCGCGGCCGGAGCCCACGTGCTGATCATCCTCTGGGTCGGCGCGCGCGTGCTGTCGCAGCGCCGGCCGCCGGGCTCGTCGGCGGCGTGGCTGCTGCTGGTGGTGGCGCTGCCGTACGCCGGCGCGCTGCTCTATCTGCTCATCGGCGAGCGGCCGCTGGGGCGCGGCCGCGCCCGCCGCGCGCTGGCGATGCGCGAGCAGGTCGAGAGCTGGCTGCGCTACCTGGCGGATCGCTCGCGTGACGTGCCGGCGCGCGTCGACGAGCGCTGGGGCGCGATCCGGCGGCTGGCCGACGGGGCGGTGGGCGTTCCGGCGCTCGCCGGCAACCGCCTCGCGCTGCTCGACGACGCCGAGCGCATCCTGCGCGCGGTCATCGCCGACATCGACGCGGCCGCGCGTTTCTGCCTGATGGAGTTCTACATCTGGAACCCCGGCGGCACGGCGGACGACGTCGCCGAGGCGCTGATCCGCGCCGCCGGCCGCGGGGTGAAGTGCCGGGTGCTGCTGGACGCGGTCGGCAGCAAGCCGTTCTTGCGCAGCAACTGGCCGAAACGGCTGCGCGCGGCCGGCATCGAGCTGCGCGCGGCGCTGCCGGCCGGACCGCTGCGGGCGGCGTTTCGCCGCGTCGACCTGCGGCTGCACCGGAAGGTCGTGGTGGTGGACGGCCACGTCGCCTACACCGGCAGCCTGAACCTGGTGGACCCGCGCTACTTCAAGCAGGACGCCGGCGTCGGCCAGTGGGTCGACGCGATGGCGCGCGTCGAGGGACCGGCGGTGGAGGCGCTGGCGGGCCTGTTCGCGTGGGACTGGGCGCTCGAGACCGGCGCTCCGCTCGACACGCTGATGGGGCAGATCGACGTGCCGCTGGAGACCGAGGCCGGCGCGGCGACGGTGCAGATGGTGCCGTCGGGGCCCGGGTACGAGGGGCACGCCATCGTCCAGCTGCTGCTCTCGGCGGTGTACGGCGCGCGCGAGGAGTTGATCCTGACCACGCCGTACTTCGTGCCGGACGAGCCGCTGGTGGCGGCGCTGCGGGCGGCGGCGCGGCGCGGCGTGCGGGTGCGCCTGATCGTGCCGGCGCGCGTCGACTCGTTGCTGGTGCGCTACGCCAGCCGCGCGTTCTACGACGACCTGCTGGAGGCCGGCGTCGAGATCCTCTTGTTCGACGCCGGCTTGCTGCACACCAAGAGCGTGGTCGTGGACCGCGAGCTGGCGTTTTTCGGCACGCTCAACCTCGACATCCGCAGCTTCCTGCTCAATTTCGAGGTCACGCTGATCGTCTACGACGCGCCGTTTGCCTCGGCCGTCGCCGATCTGGCGGCCGGCTACGCCGCGGCCTCCGAGCGGCTCGACCCCGCGGTCTGGGAGCGGCGCTCGCCGGCCCGGCGGCTGGCCGAGAACCTGGTGCAGATCATGGGCCCGCTGCTTTGACGACGCCGCGGCTGCGCGCTGCGCCGCGCGGTGATAAGCTTTTGCGCAGTCGAATCTTTTTTGAGGGGGCGGCATGTCGATTCCGAGGTTCACGCGCGGGCTTGCGGCGTTGCTGGCCGCGGTCGCGCTCGCGGGGTGCGCGTCGACGCGGTTCACGAACACGTGGAAGGACCCGAACTTCACCGGCGGACCGCTGAAGAAGATCGTGGTCATGGGCGTCACCGACGAGCAGACCAAGCGGCGCACGTTCGAGGACATCTTCGCGGCCAGGCTGCGCGCGGCCGGCGTCGACGCGGTTCAGAGCTATCGCCTGATTCCCGAGGACGGCAAGGTGCCGCGCGAGCGGATCGGCGCGGCCGTCAAGCAGGCCGGCGCCGACGGCATCCTGATCACGCGGGTGGTCAGCATCGACCAGAAGACGCAGTACTCGCCCGGCTACGTCTCGGTGGTGCCGGCGGTGGGCTACTACCGCGACTTCTACGGCTACTACTCGTCGGCCTGGACTTACCAGACGCCGCCGCAGGTCCAGCAGTACGAGGTCGTCACGCTCGAGACCAATCTGTGGCAGGCGAGCAAGGGAGAGCTCGTCTGGTCCGGCACGACGCAGACGTTCGCCCCCGGCGAGTTCCAGAAGGAAGCGGAGGCGTTCTCCGAGCTGCTGGTGAGCGCGCTCCGGGAAAAGAAGCTGATCTGATCCCGGCCGGCGGCGCGGGACGAGCAAAGGGAAGGGGAACATGGCCATGCTGACAGGACCGATGCGGTTCGCCATCGCCGCGGCGCTGCTGCTCGCGGGCGGCGCCGCGCTGGCGCAGACGGTGTATCGCTCCACCATGCCCGACGGGCGCGTGATCTTCGGCGACGCGCCGGCGCCCGGCGCGAGGAAGGTGGAAGAGGTGAGGGTGCAGCCGGCGCCGACCGTCGCGCCGCCGGCGACGCCGGAGCAGGTCCAGCGCGTGCAGGACAACGCCGCCGAGCGCGCCGAGCAGCGGCGCGACGCGCAGCAGCGGCTCGAGGAGGCGCGCAACGAGCTCTCGCGCGCCGAGGCGGCGCTGGCGAACGGCACCGAGCCGCTGCCGGGCGAACGGCTCGGCACCGCCGGCGGCGGGTCGCGCCTGTCCGACGAGTACTGGGCGCGGCAGCAGCGGCTGAAGGACGCGGTGGCCGAGGCCAAGCAGAAGATCGAGGCCGCGCAGGCCGAGCTGAACGCGCTGCGCTGAGCGCGCAAGGTGGCCGCGTTCGCCCTGTCCCTCGGCTACGTCGCCGCCGGCGCGGTGGTCGGCGCGATCCTGCGCTACCTGCTGGCGCTCTTCTTCGCCGGCTACGCCGTCAGCTTTCCCTGGGGCACGCTGGCGGCCAACGCCATCGGCTGCGCCGCCATCGGCGCGATCACGGCGATCGCGATGCAGATGAACGCCATCAGCGCCGAGGCGCGGCTGTTCCTCGTCACCGGGCTGTGCGGCAGCCTCACCACGCTCTCCTCGGTGGTGTACGAGACCGGCGCGCTGGTGAAGGACAGCGAGCCGGCGCTCGCCTCGCTCTACCTCGGCGGCACGCTGATCGTCTCGTTTGCCGCGTTCTATGCCGCCAATTTCCTCGCGCTGTCGCTGATCCGGGGCTGACCACCATGGAGATCCATTCCAAGGGCATGCTGCTGCGCGTGTTCGTCGGCGAGTCGGACCGTGCCGGCCACGTCCCGCTGTACGAGGCGATCGTGCGCGAGGCGCGCGCCGCGCACCTGGCCGGCGCCACCGCCTGGCGCGGCATGCTCTCCTACGGCGCCACCGCGCGCATCCGCACCGCCAAGGTGCTGGACCTCTCGACCGACCTGCCGATGGTGGTGGAGATCGTCGACGAGGAGGCGAAGCTGCGCGCGTTTCTGCCGACGCTGGAGCGGCTGTTCGACGAGTCCAGGTCGGGCGCGCTGGTGACGCTGGAGAAGGTCGAGGTGATCCGCTACAAGCCGGGTGCCAACGGCGGCTGAGGCCGCGCGTTAGCTTTCCGCGTAGCGGCGCAGCTCCCGGGCGTTGTGCACGGCGTGACCCCCGCGGTCGTTGTTGAAGTAGGCAAAGACGTCGAGACCCTCGCCGAGCCAGCCGCGGATGCGTTTCGCCTCGGCGGTCAGGCGCTGCGGGCTGTAGCTGCCGCCGTAGTTCTTCCCGTGGAAGCGCAGGTAGACGAAGCCGGCGGTCACGCGGCGCGGATGGTCGTCGAGCAGGTCGTGGATGCACAGCGCGGCCCCGCGCTTCTCCAGCACCTCGAAGACCGCGTCGTCGAGCCAGCTTGGGTCGCGGAACTCCACCGCCCAGCGCCAGCGGCGCGGCGCCGCGGCGAGGAAGGCGTCGAGACGAACGGGGTCGGCCTTGAAGTTGGGCGGCAGCTGCACCAGCACGGGCCCGAGCGCGCGCTTGAGCCGCGACGCGCGCTCGACGAAGGCGTCGAGGTGCCGTTGCGGATCCTTCAGCCGTTTCAGGTGACTGCCGTAGCGGCTGTACTTGACCGCGTAGCGGAAGCCGCGCGGCGCCGCCTCGCGCCAGCCGTCGAACGTCGCCGCCTCGGGCAGGCGGTAGAAGGTGCTGTTGATCTCGACGGTACCGAAACGCCCGGCGTAGAAATCGAACCAGCGCTTCTTCGGCAGGTCCGCCGGATAGAAGCGCGAGCGCCAGTGGTCGTACTGCCAGCCGGAGGTGCCGACGCGCAGCGTTCCCGCCATCAGCGCTGGAGGTCGCCGGCGTCGATCACGCGCACGCCGCGCTCGGCGAGGCTGGCGCGCACGTCGGCGTCGCTCGACGGATCCACCGCGCGGGTCAGGTCCCACAGGAACCAGGTCTCGAAACCCGCGTCCACCGCGTCCTCGGCGGTCCACTTCACGCACACGTCGCGCGCCAGACCGCAGCAGAACACGCGCGTGATGCCGCGCTCCCTGAGGTAGCCCGCCAGGCCGGTGGCCGGGCGCTCGCCCGCCGGGTTCCAGTTGTTGCGAAACGCGCTGTAGGAGTCGCATTCCGGGTCCATGCCCTTGCGGACGATGGCGGCCACGTTGTCCCAGCTGAGCTCGCGGTGCAGCTCGGCGCCGGGCGTGCCCTGCACGCAGTGGTCCGGCCACAGCGTCTGCGGATGGCCGTGGAGCTCGATCTGGTCGAACGGCTTCCGGCCCTTGTGGCGGCTGGCGAAGGAGACGTGGTCCTTCGGGTGCCAGTCCTGGGTCGCCACCATCAGCGGGAACCAGCCCGCGCGCATCAGGTTGCGCACCGGCCCGAGGATGTCGCGGCCCTCGCGCACGGCCAGCGCGCCGCCCGGCATGAAATCGGGCTGGATGTCCACCAGCAGCAGCGCGCTGGCGGCGCGGTCGATGCGGACTTTCGGGGCGGCGGCCATGCGCGGCTCCTCCGTGGACGGCAGGCGTTGCCAGCGGCGCGCGCCGCGGCCTACCATCCGGCCTTTGCTGTCGACAGGGCTTGCTTCCATTATGGGACAGAACCCCGCTTTCGTCGTTCGCCGCCGCAGCGCGCGCCGGGGGCCGCGCCGATGACGCTCGAGCGCATCGCCCGCCGCCTGCGCGAGGAGGTGGACGCGCTCGCGTTCGCGCCGCCGGTGGCCTACGTCTACAACCCGCTCGACTACGCCTGGGCGCCGCATCGCGCCTACCTGCGGCGCTACGGCGCCGGCGCGCCGCGCGCGATCCTGCTGGGCATGAACCCGGGACCGTTCGGCATGGCGCAGACCGGGGTGCCGTTCGGCGACGTCGGCCTGGTGCGCGGCTGGCTCGGCATCGAGGCCGACGTGGGTCACCCGCGCCGCGAGCATCCGAAGCGCCCGATCGCCGGCTTCGCTTGCCCTCGCGGCGAGGTCAGCGGCCAGCGGCTGTGGGGCTGGGCGCGCGAACGCTTCGGCACGCCGGAGAAGTTCTTCGCGACGTTCTTCGTCGTCAACTACTGTCCGCTCTGCTTCATGGAGGCGGGCGGCCGCAACCTGACGCCGGACAAGCTGCCGCGCGCCGAGCGCGAACCGCTGTTCGCCGCCTGCGACCGCGCGCTGCGCGCGATCGTCGAGGCGCTGTCGCCCGAGTACGTGATCGGCATCGGCGGGTTTGCCGCCGGCCGCGCGCGCGCCGCGCTCGAGGGAGTCAACGTGAAGCTCGGCACCGCGCCGCACCCGAGCCCGGCGAGCCCCGCGGCCAATCGCGGCTGGGCGCCGCAGATGGAGAAGGCGCTGGCGGAGCTGGGGCTGAAGCTCTAGGTATCCGGCACCAGCAGCGCCCAGGGCATCGTCGCGAACAGCCGGTCACCGGCGAAGCGCAGGGTGCCGCCGTCGTCCCCGGGCGCCAGCGTCTCGCCGGTCAGCACGTTGTGCCACGCGCCGGGCGCCGGCGCGTCGACCGCCGTGCCTTCCCACGCCGCGCCGGCCGGTGCGCGGTCGGCGCCGTCGAGCGCGCCGAACAGCCGACCAGCCGCC
>CAZGTK010000042.1:0-11952 GCA_964528415.1 uncultured Burkholderiales bacterium
GGGGCGGCGGCCGATTCGGCGCGCGCCGGCGCGCCGGGCGATGGCTCCGGCGCGGTCGTCCGTGCCATCGGCGGCGCCGCTTCGACGCGGGCGTCGATCTCGAGCGGTTCCGCGAGCGCCGGTGTCTGCGCGCGCGCCGCGCCCGCCGGATGGATTCCTCCCGGCGCTGAACGGCGCGCGAGGCGGGTGAAGTAACCGCTCATCGGGTTGCGTCCTTGGCGGTGCCGGATTCGCACGGTCGATCGCGCCCGCGCCCGACTGCATTCGCCTTGCCGTCGATCCCCGTCCTGCGGACGGGGCCCCTCGCCAGGTGGCTCATGCGGTCGCCTCCTCTGCACGCACGCGCGCGAGGTATTGCTCGCGCCGGCGGCGCGGCAGCGCGAGGATCTCGCGCTCGCTCCAGTGGTAGGCGCGCGCGAGGCGGTGCACCGCGTCCAGCAGGCGCGCCTGTCGCGCGGCGGCGCTCGCCAGCAGGTGCGCTTCGAGGTCGAACTCGAGCGCCACGGATTCACCGCACGCGGGGCAGTGCGTGGTCAGGCGCAGCGCGGTGAGCGGATCGTGCGCTTCCAGCGCCTCGGCGAGCGGCTCGAGCCATTCGGGTGCGAGCTCCGCGTCATGCGCGAGCGCCTCGCCGTTGACCGCGACGACCAGTTCGCGCGCGAAGCGCGATTCCGGCGAGGTTCCCCGCGACTCGCTGCACCAGCGCCGCTGATCGGCGCCGGTGGGCAGCCGCGCGGCGAGACGCACGCCGGGCGCCGCGTCGCACTCGAATCGCTCGGGCCCCTCGGGCAGGACGAACTGCGCCAGGTCCAGCTCGAGCTCCATCGGCTCGGCGCAGCCGGCGTGGGGACAGCGCGACCGCACCGCCGCGCTTTGCGTGCCGCCGGCGCGCTCGATGGCGATCAGCGCCTGCAACCGGCGGTGCAGCGTCCATTCCCACGTCTCGCCGGGCGTGGCGCCGTCGCGCAGGCAGTTGCCGAGCAGCGCGGTGACGAGCTCCGCGCGCGGCGACGCGCCGAAGTCGAGCTCCAGGTCGGCCGCGTCCTCGCCGAACGGACGCCGCAGGGCGAACACCGGCATCGCGGCGCCGGGGGCCGATGCGGGTTGCTTCATGGCGGAGGTTCCCCTGCGCCGGCTCAGCCGGCTTCGCTCGGCTCGGTGGTGTCGGGATCGCGCTTCCAGCCCTCGAGCTCGATCTTGAGGTTCTCGATCGCCACCGCGTTGGCATTGGCGTCGAGGTCCGGCAGCGCGGTGAACTCGCTCACCCAGCAGCGGAACAGGAAGTAGCGCAGCGCGACCTGGCCCTTTTCGTTCATGACCTCGAGGGTCAGGTCCTTCTTGTAGCCGGCGAGGTCCATCGCCGGGTCGCCGTCGATGTTGTGCACGAGGTTGGCCCAGCGCTCGAACTCGAGGTCGTGGGTGATGCCGCGCTCCATCGTCACCGCCTCGTAGCTGGTACGGCCCGGCGACTTGTGGTCGATCGAGTTCTCGCCGCCGTGACGATGCTTGACGACCTCGGTGGTGCGCTTGAGCGAGCTCACCTTGGAGACGCCGAGCACCGGCTTGTTGTCGAGCAGGACGCGAAACTTGAAGTTCTTGTACGGATCGACGCGGTGCGTGTTGACTTCGAATCCGGTATTGGCCATGGCTGCGGGCTCCTGGTGTCAGCGGCGGCGGGCGATCACAGGTCGCCGGCCATCTGCTGGATCTTGATGACGACGAACTCGGCGGGCTTGAGCGGCGCGAAGCCGACCTCGATGTTGACGATGCCCTGGTTGCGGTCGTTCTGCGTGGTGGTCTCGGCGTCGCACTTGACGTAGAACGCCTCGCGCGGCGTCGTGCCCTGGAACGCGCCCTGGCGGAACAGCGAGGTCATGAAGGCGCCGACGTTGAGCCGGATCTTGGCCCACAGCGGCTCGTCGTTCGGCTCGAACACCACCCACTTGGTGCCGCGGAACAGGCTCTCCTCGAGCATCAGCGCGAGGCGGCGCACCGGGATGTAGGCCCACTCGTCGGCCAGCTGGTCGGCGCCGCGCAGCGTGCGCGTGCCCCAGGCGATCGGCCCGTAGATCGGGAACGTGCGCAGGCAGTTGATGCCGAGCGGGTTGAGCGTGCCGTTCTGCGGATCGGTGAGCTTCGCCGCGAGGTCGGCGACTCCGTTCAGGATCGCCTCGATGCCGGCGGGGGCCTTCCACACCCCGCGCGCGCTGTCGGTGCGGGCGTAGATGCCGGCCATCGTGCCGCCGGCGCCGACGCTCTTCGGGCGGTACTCCTCGAGCGGATCGGGGATCAGCGGGCGCGGGAAGTAGACCGCCGCGTTGCGGTGGCGGAAGCCGCCGTGCGCGTCGAGCCAGTCCTTCATCTCCTGCACCGTGTTGATCGAGGCCGGGATGTCGACGATGAGGAACGCGCGTTTGCCCTCGCAGTAGGCGATGGCGTTGCTGACGACGTTGATCATGCCGGGGTCGTTGCCCTCGTCGTACATCTCGGCGGCGCGCGGGATGCACAGGATGTTGAACAGGTCGACGTAGTCGAGCGCGAACATGCCGGTATGGGGGTCGACCGCCTGGCTGCCGACCAGCTCGGCCGGGCTCGGCACGTCGCCGTCGGCGCCGGTGGCGACCTTGTGCAGCGCCAGCACGTCGATCGGCGCGACCGCCGGCAGGCCCAGCGGGTACTGCTGCAGGTTGTCCGGCGCGCCCGCGCCGGTCAGGGCGAGAATTGCCGTTGCGGCGTTGTCGGCGGGGCCGACCGCGTTCTGGAAGTCGAACGCGTCGAGCGGGCTGTAGCCGCTGCCGCCGCGGCCGCGATAGACGACGAGCCGGTTGCCGCCCTGGATCTCGACGCGGGCGCCGGCCAGCGCCGGCAGGCTGGCGGCGGTGCCGGCCTGGCGCAGCGCGCTTTCCAGGCGGCCGCGCACGTCGCTGAGGTTGTTGACGACATTGGCGCCCCACGTGCCCAGAGTGACGGTGACCGTGTTGCTCGTATCGACGACGACGCGCAGGCGCCGGCCCGACAGGTTGTCGCGGTCGGTCTGCGTCATCCCGCTCAGGTCGCCGCTCACCGTGCCGTTGGCGGCCGGCAGCAGCAGCGCGTTGCCGGTGCCGGCGGTCAGGTGCTGGATGCGCACCAGCGCCGACTCCTCGTTGACGACGCGCGGCACGTAGCGCGGATGGGTGACGTTCATGGACAGGTTCAGGAACCGCTCGGACGCGAGCACGCGCGCGGAGCCGGCCGGCCCGTCATAGCGGTTGACGGTCATGTTGAACAGCGACGCCGGCGTTGCCGTCAGGTGGTCGACGTCGACGCGCAGGTTGTTGCCCCAGACGCCGGGGTTGGCGGCCGAGACGCGCAGGGCCTGCACACCCCCCGCGATGGCGCTGGACAGATCGACGGCGGCGGTCGAGAGCGGCAGCGGCGGCGCGGCGCCGGGATTGTCGCGGTTCACGCGCACCACGTAGGCCTCCGAGCCGCCGTTCAGGAAGAACTGCGCGATCGCGTAGCTCGCGGGGCTGCGCCGGTCGAGGCCGCCGAACACCCGGTCGAAATCGGTCATGCCGAAGATCTGCACCGCCTCGTTCATCGGTCCCTCGCGGAAGAAGTCGATGAACGCCGTGATCGACGTGCTCACGGTCTTGATCGTTCGCACGCTGCTCGGGATTTCCTGGATGTACACGCCCGGGTATGTCACTTGCACCATTGTCGATCTCCTGCTCGAGCCGATTTCCGGATGCCGCGCGGCGGCACCACCGTCGCGGCGACCGCGCCGCTAATGACCCCGATGCGGGCGGCGCACGGCGCTGTAGACGACCGTGCCGTCCGCGAGTTGCTCACGCTGCAGCACGCCCTCGCCGACAAGCTGCGCGAGCGCCTGTTCCACCGCTTCGGACACGCCGGTCGGCTCGCGCAGCCACCACGCCGCGATGCCGGGCGCGCTGTCCGCCGCGCCCGGGTGCTCCCGCACGTAACGCCTGATGCAATCGGCGATGCGCATGACCTCTGACGAGCCGTCCGACATATCGAAACCATGGGCGGCACCGCGCCCACCGCAACGGCCATCGCAATCGATGTGCCACGCGCGCGCGTGTCGCAACGCCATGAAAACGCGTGAATCGGCGCTGACCGGGCGCGCGCGGGTGAGTCGTCACGGACCCGCCGGCAAGTGCGCGCCGAGCGTGCGGACGCGCACGGGGCGGGGATTCGCGCTGGTGGTGCCGAAGGCACCCGCCGCGGGGCGCGGGCGACCCGTGCCGACGAAAAAAAAGCCGCCCGCAGGCGGCGTTTCAACAGGAGACGAAGCCGAATGCGTCGGTCAGGCGAGGCTTCCCTGCTGGTAGCGGGAGCGGTCGATGCCGTGCTTCTTGAGCAGCTTGCCGAACGCGCGGCGCTCCTTGCCGACGATGCGCGCGGCGCGGGAGACGTTGCCGCCGGTCTCGGCCAGCGCCCGCGCCAGGAACGCTTTCTCGAACTCGGCGACGACGGCGGCCTTCGCGCGGCGGAAGCCAAGCTCGAAGGGAACGTTCGCGGCCGGCTGCAGCGGCGGCGCGAAGGAGGCGTCGGCGCCGAGCGCCGCTCCGTGGATGCGCAGCGCGGGCGTCTCGGACATGAGGAACTCGCGGTGGATGAGGTTCTCCAGCTCGCGAACGTTGCCCGGCCAGGGATGGCGCGTGAGCATCGCGATCGCGGAAGGATCGAGCGGCTTTTCCGGTTTGCCGTACTGGCGCGCGAACCGGCGCACGAAATGGCGTGCCAGCGGCACCACGTCGGCCGGGCGCTCGCGCAGCGGCGGCACCGTGAGCGACATGATGGCGAGCCGGTAGAGCAGGTCCTGGCGGAACGTGCCCGCCTTCACCAGCTGCTGAACGTCCGCGTTGCTCGCGGCGATCACGCGCACGTTGCCCGAGACGTGCTGTCGCGCGCCGAGCGGACGGTAGACCTGGTCCTGCAGGAAGCGCAGCAGCACGATCTGGCCTTTCGGCGAAAGGCACTCGATCTCGTCGAGGAAAAGCGTGCCGCCCTCGGCGTTCGCGACCAGGCCGCTCTGCGAGTCCTTGGCGTCGGTGAACGCGCCGCGCACGTGGCCGAAGAATTCGTTCTCGAACAGGTTGTCGGGGATGGCGCCGCAGTTCACGGGAATGAACGGATGCTCGCGCCGCGCGCCCAGGTAGTGGATGGCGCGCGCCGCGAGTTCCTTGCCGGTGCCGGTCTCGCCCTGGATGAGGACCGTGGCATCGCAGGCGGCGAGCTTCTCCACCATGCGCATCATGTCGTGGAACTCGGGCGAGACGCCGACGAGCTGAGAGGCGTTCATGGGCGACAAGCGAGCCATGGAGCTGGGGGAATCGGACATAGTGGAGAGGCGATGCAAGCGAGAGGGTAAGAATTTTCTTATGGCACATGCGTCAAGCCATATCAAATCTCTCAATCTGATAGCTTTTTTCTAACCGCTTGAGGCGCTTGGAGTTCGGCGGCGTTCGTGGGATCGGGTCTCGATGAATTTTTTTTGGCAGCCCGGGCTGGAGCGGCGCGCATCGCAAATGCGGCCACGGCGGCGGCGCGGCCGCCGGGCGCGCGAGGGCGCTGCGGGACGGCCTTGAGCTTAATATTAGTAACATCTAATATATAGCTTTGCGCTCGTTGCTTCGGAGGTTGGTCATGAGAGGGTCTTTTGTGTTCGCAGTGGCGCTCGCCGCCGCGCCCGTGGCGGCGGCCGACACCGCCAGGATGGTGGATGAGGGGCGCCAGGTCAGCGCCGCGTTCATGAAGGCGCTGGCCGGTGAGCTGCAGCGCGAGATGAAAGCCGGCGGCCCGGTCCAGGCGATCGGCGTGTGCAAGGACGAGGCGCCGCAAATCGCCTCGGAGCTTTCGCGTCAGCACGGCTACCGGATCTCGCGCGTTTCGCTGAAGACGCGCAACCCCGTGCTCGGCGCTCCCGACGCCTGGGAGCAGAAGGTGCTGGAGGAATTCGACCGCAAGGCCGCCGCCGGCGCCGACCCGAAGACGCTGGAAGCCTCCGCGGTCGTGGACGAGCCGACCGGCAAGTACTTCCGCTACATGAAGGCCATTCCGGTCGGCGACGTCTGCGTCGCCTGCCACGGTCCGGCCGACAAGATCGCCGACGCGGTGAAGGCCAAGCTGGCAGAGACATACCCGCACGACCGCGCGCTGGGCTACAGCGTCGGCCAGATTCGCGGGGCGTTTACCGTGAAGCGTCCGCTCGATTGACGGCGCGCTCGCGCCGCGCGATCCGCATGGGCATGCCGAAGCGCGGGCGCAGGGTCGTGGCCGCGTAGGGCACCACCTGCGCGCCGGGCGCGAGGTCGAGGCGGAAGCGCTGCGCGACCTGCGCCAGGATCAGCTTGCCTTCCAGCACCGCCAGCGTGCCGCCGATGCAGTTGCGGTGGCCGATCGCGAACGGGATGTAGGCGTAGGACGAGCGCGCCGCGCACGCCTCGGGCAGAAAGCGGTCCGGGTCGAAGCGATCGGGATCCGGCCACTCGTCCGGCAGGCGGTGCGTGGCGTACAGTGAAACGACCGCCGTGCAGCCTTTCGGGACGGTGTAACCGCCGATTGCGTTGTCCTCGTTCGCCACGCGCGAGAGCGAGTGGATCGGCGAATACAGGCGCAGCGATTCGTCCAGCACGCGCTCGACGTGCGCCAGACGCTCGACGTCTTCGGGCGAGGGCAGCCGGTCGCCGACCTGCTCATCGACCTCGCGCCACAGCCGCTCGCGGGCATCGGGGTGCTGCCATAACAGGTAATGGGTCCAGGCCATCGACGCGGCGGAGGTCTCGTAGCCGGCGAAGAACAGGGTCATCGCCTGGTCGCGCAGTTCCCGGCGCGTGAAAGGCTGCCCCTGCTTCGCGCTGCCCTCGATCAGCATACCGAGGATGCCGGAGACATCGCCGCCGAGCTGAGCATCGATCAGCGCGAAGAACTCGCGCTCGAGCGCCTGGATGGCGCCCTCCAGCGCATCGCTCAGGCCCTGCCGGCGCGGCAGCAGCGCCAGCAGCAGGTTGCGCGGCGGCTTCGGCCAATGCGTCTTGATCGCCTCGGTGATCTCGAACACGGCGCGCGCGCGGGGCGCGAACGCCGCGCCGAAGATGAGCCGCCCCGCGAGCAGCTGGGTGAGCTCGAGGAACTCCAGCTCGACGTCGAGGATGCGACCCTCGCGCGCGGGCGCTTCCCAGCGGCCGAGGAAATCCGCCACGATCGGCGCCATCCACTGTAGCTGACGGCTGAGCTCCGCGGGCTTGAAGGCGGGCTGCGTCAGCAGCCGCTGGCGGCGCCAGCGATCCCCCTCGCTCAGCAGCAGCCCCTCGCCCAGCACGCGCTGCATCGCCGGGTAGCGGATGTTCTTCACGTAGCGCTCGCGCTGGTCGAGCAGGAGCTGCTTCAACTGGCGCGGGGCCGAGACCAGAAAGACCTGCCGCCCGCCCTTCAGGGGAATCCGGGCGATGCCGCCGAACCGCACGGCGACCCGTCGGAAGAAGCCGGTGGGATCGGCCAGCAGCGGCCCGCTGCAGCCGAGCCACGGCAAGCCCCTGGGGCCCGGCGGTGCGACGTCGGGCGGGGGCGGCGGCTCGGCGGGGGCCGGATTGGTGCGGTCGCTGGCTGAGGTCACGGGACGGATGGGGCGGCCGCCGAAAGCGCGGCCCGCAGCATGGCGTGCGGAAGTCTAGCACGCGCCCCGGGGCCCTAGCGGCGCGTGGGCGGGCCGTCAGTTCAGGGGCGCGTGAACGCCGTCGCCGAGCAGCTGGAACGCTCGCCACGGTCCGTCGGCCTCGCGGCAGACGCCAAAGCGGAACGGCCACGTCCCGCGACCGGGGGTGAAGAAGCGCAGATCCTGGAACCACACGCACAGCGACGGGTTGCCCGTCTCGACCCGGTACACCAGCGGGTAGGCCGCGAACCAGCGAAAGAACGCCAGCGCCGGCTGCTGCCACGCCTCCATCACGACCTCACGCGCCGCGGGCGGGCCGAACCGCGCGTCCTCGGCCCAGGTTGCGGCTGCGAGCGGCTGATAGGCGGCGTCGAGCCGTTCCAGCAACCCGGCGTCGGGCCCCGGCGGCGGCAGCGGCGCTTCGCGCCGCAGGTTGATCGACGCGTGGAAGTAGCGCTCGCCGTCTTCCACCACCACCATCCAGTTGAACGGCGACACCGGCCGCGGCACGGCCGTCACCCGCGCGGATGTCATGCCCCGCGCCTGCGCAAAGCGTTCGCCGAAATCCACGGCCTGCTGGTGCAGGATCGCCTGGAAGCCGACGTACCCGGCCAGCACCACGAGCCCCGCCCGGGCGGGAATGCGCGAGCGGCGGAAGAGAGCCGAGAACAGCAGCGCGGCGAGGATGATGCCCGTGAACCAGAGGTCGATGATGAACGTGGTGTTCCAGCCGACGCGCGCGTCCGAGAGCGGCGCCCAGACCATGGTGCCGAACGAGGTAATGACGTCGCCCAGGATGTGGATGCCGATGGCCAGCGCGCAGACGCCGACATACGCCTTCCACGACGCCTTCCCGCCGTACAGCTTGCTGAAAACCCAGGCGAGCGCCAATGCCCACAGCGGCCAGAGCAGCACCGAGTGGGTGACGCCGCGGTGGCCGGTCAGGTACACGATCGGCGAGACATAGCCGAGGACGAAGTCGATGTCGGGAAAGGCGGCGGCCAGGAAACCCACGGCCACCCGCCGCCCGGTGGGAATCGCAGCGCGTGCGGGGTCGGGCGCGGTGGCGCGGGCCAGCAAGGCGCCGGAGAGCGCGTGGGTCAGGGTGTCCATGGCGTGTCGATGCGCTGCGCCGCGTGGGTCGCCGACTAGTGACCGCCGCCTAAAGCTTAAGTTCGGCCACCACCGGCGCGTGATCCGACGGCCGCTCGGCCTTGCGCGGCTCGACGTCGATGGCGCAGGCTGCGCACGCCTGCGCCAACGGCTCGGAGAGCAGGATGTGGTCGATGCGCAGGCCCATGCCGCGCTTGAACGCGTTCATGCGGTAGTCCCACCACGTGAACGACTTCTCCGACTGTGGAAAGAGGCGGAACGCATCGTTGAGCCCGACCTCGGTCAGATGGCGGAACGCCTCCCGCTCGGGCTCGCTGAACAGCACCTGCCCCTCCCACAGCTTCGGGTCGTGGACGTCCGCTTCGGCCGGCGCGATGTTGTAGTCGCCGAGGACGGCGAGCCGCGCGTGCGACTTAAGCTCCGCGGCCAGCCAGCCGCGCAGGGCCTCCAGCCAGCGCAGCTTGTACTCGTACTTGTCGGAACCGACGCTCTGGCCGTTGGGCACGTACACGCACACGACGCGGACGCCGTCGATGGTGGCGGCGATCACGCGCTTCTGCTCGTCGGCGAAGCCGGGGATGCCGGCGGCGACGTCCCGGGCCGGCCGGCGGCTCAGGATGGCGACGCCGTTGTAGGTCTTCTGCCCGGAAAACCCGGCCTCGTAGCCCGCGGCGCGCAGCGCATCGGCCGGAAAGTTGGCGTCCTCCAGCTTGGTTTCCTGCAGGCAGACGACGTCGGGCGCGTGCGCCCGCAGCCACTCCAGCACCTGCGGCAGGCGGACCTTGAGGGAATTCACGTTCCAGGTGGCGAGGCGCATGCGGCGGCGGAGGGTCGGCGGCGGAACCCGCGCATTGTCGCCCAGAATCCGTCTTGCGGGACGCTGTAGCAATTGCTACATTTAGCGTAGGAGATACCGATGGCCCGGGCGAAACCGAAGAGGCTCGTGGACCAGCCGGTCGACCTGCGCAGCCGCGAGTCGCGCGAGCGGCTGGCGCGGATGATCGCCCGGCTGCTCGATCACTGGGGCCTGAGCACGACGGAGCAGGCCGCCGTGCTCGGCCTGTCGCCGGAGAACCGCTCCACCATCGCGCGCTACCGGCACGGCGCGCCGCTCGCCGACAACCGCGACCTGCTCGATCGCGCGGGGCACCTCCTCGGCATCCACAAGTCGCTGCGGATCATCTTCCCGCACGACCGCGACCTCGCCTACCGCTGGATCGGCACGCCGAACCGCCGCCTCGGCGCGCGCCCGATCGACCTCATCGTCGAGCACGGTTTCGAGGGGCTGCTGGCGGTGCGCCGCTACCTCGACTTCGAGCGCGGTCGATGAGGGCGGGCTGAGTGTTCGAAGGCACCCTGCGCGTGGTGCAGGTCCGCGGGGATCTGGTGCGCAACATCAAGACGGCCCGCGTGGCCCAGGACCTGTACGACGATCTGTCGGCCGACCCGGACGACTGGCGCCTGGCGATGGCGGCCGAGGACCGCGGCCACGCCCCGACGCCGTCGGCGACGATCACACGGCCGTTCGATTACGGCACGGTGCTCACCTATTCGTTCGACGCCGCGAACTGGCAGGCAACCCGCTTCGGCGACGGCCAGAGCTACGGCGTCTGGTACGGCTCGCTGGATCTGCAGACGACCGTCTATGAGACCGTCTACCACTGGCATCGTTTCGTGATGGACAGCTACGCGGCGGAGGACCGCGCGGTCGTCGGCGAGCGGCGGGTGTTCGACGTGCGCTGCGACGCCGCCCTGGCGGACCTCCGCGGGGAGGAAGCTCGCCATCCGGACCTGGTGAGTCGCACGAGCTACGCGTTCACGCACCGGGTGGCCCGCTACCTGCGCGGCACCGGCGTGCCGGGTCTGCTGGCGCCCTCCGCGCGCTGCGCGGGCGTGAACGCGGCGCTGTTTCGGCCCGATCCGCTGTCCAACGTGCGGGACCGGGCCTTCCTGACCTACCGCTGCAATCCGCGGGAAGACCGCGTGCGCGTCGAGCGCGCGCCGGGGCGGCGCTGGCTGGAGATCCGGCCGAGCGCGCTCTATTGAGCTCGCGAAGGGCTTACTGGGCCGGGGCGGGCGGCTCTTCGACGGCCGGCGGCTCGGCGACGATTTCGGTCGGCGCCGGCTCGGTGGCCGGCGCGCTGGCCGGAGCGGCCGCCGCCTGCTCGGTCTTGGGCTGGGGCGCCTTCACTTCCGGACGGTAGCCCGGCGCCGGCTCGCGTGGGTAGCCCGCCGAATCGAGCAGGATGTTCCACTGCGACTGCTCGAACCCCTTGGCGGTCTGGCCGCCGACCTTCAGCACGGGCACCTCGGCGGCGCCCACCAGCTGCTTGAGCTCGTCCTGATACGCCGAGAGCTGGGCGTTTTTGAGGGTGTACGGAATGCCGCGCCGGGCGAGAAGCTGACGCGCATTGTTGCAAGCTTCGCCGCAATCCGTCGTGTAGAGCGTCACCGGGTAGGTCTGGACGGCTTGCCGCAGCGCGTAGGGCATGCCCACCGTCGGCGCGGCGGTCCCCACCTTTTTCTCCTGTTTCTGCTTCGCGCTGGCCGGGGGCGGCGTGTCGGTGTAGTGGACTTTCCCTTGGGAATCCACCCACTTGTACAGTGTCCCGGCACCGGCGGCGGTGGCGGTGGCGGCGAGCGCGAGAGCGAGCAGCAGCGAGCGCATGGTGACAACCTCCCTGAACGGCGGACGCTAAGTCTCTAAGCCGATGCAGGAATCATACCATTGTGCCGGAGCAGGGCGTCGAGCGACGGTTCGCGGCCGCGGAAGGCGATGAACGACTCCATTGCCGGGCGGCTGCCGCCCACCGCCAGGATCTCGTTGCGGAAGCGCTCGCCGGCCTGCGGCGACAGCACGCCCTGCTCCTCGAACAGGCTGTAGGCGTCGGCCGAGAGCACTTCGGCCCACTTGTAGCTGTAGTACCCGGCCGCGTAGCCGCCGGCGAAGATGTGGGAGAAGCTCTGGGGAAAGCGGTGCCATTCCGGCGGCAGGATCACGGCGACTTCCCGGCGCACGTCGCCAAGCAGCGCCAGCGGGTCGCCGTGCTCGACGTCGAAATCGTGGTGCAGGTGCATGTCGAACAGCGCGAACTCCAGCTGGCGCACCGTCTGCATCCCGGCCTGGAAGTTCTTCGCCGCCAGCATCTTCTCGAACAGCGCTTTCGGCAGCGGCG
>CAZGTK010000043.1:0-4158 GCA_964528415.1 uncultured Burkholderiales bacterium
GATCGACGTGCACCTGATGGTGAAGCCGGTGGACCGCATCGTGCCCGACTTCGCCAAGGCCGGCGCCAACATCATCTCGTTCCACCCCGAGGCTTCGGAGCACGTCGACCGCACGATCGGCCTCATTCACGAAAGCGGCTGCAGGGCCGGACTGGTGTTCAACCCGGCGACGCCGCTCAACTACCTCGACCACACGCTGAAGGCACTGGACCTGGTGCTGATCATGTCGGTCAATCCGGGTTTCGGCGGGCAGAAGTTCATCCCGGAAGCGCTCGACAAGCTGCGCGAGGCGCGCCGGCGTATCGACGCCAGCGGGCGTGAGGTCTGGCTCGAGGTCGACGGCGGCGTCAAGGTCGACAACATCGCCGAGGTGGCGCGCGCGGGCGCGGATACGTTTGTCGCCGGCTCCGCAATCTACGGCACCAAGGACTACAAGGCCACCATCGCTGCCATGCGCGCCGAGTTGGCGAAGGCGGGGTAGCGGTGGACTCGCAGGCCGCAGCCCGCAGGACCTCGCCGCCGATTCTCGATTCCGGGGCCCCGGACTTCGCCGCGCGGCTTCGCGCGCACGGCATGCCGCTGGCGGCGGGCGCGGTGGCGTTCGATCTGGACGGCACGCTTCTCGACACCGCCGCGGACCTGGCGTGGGCCGCCAACGCGATGCTGGCCGAACTGGGCTACCCGGCGCTGCCGGTCGCGACGATCCGGGATTTCGTCGGCAAGGGACTGCCCAACCTGGTGCGCCGATCGCTGGCGGCGGCCTGCGGCGCCGAGCCCGACGAGGCGCTCATGGCGAAGGCCACCGACGTCGCGCGGCGCTTCTACCGCGACCGGTTGTGCGTCGACACGCGGCCGTTTCCCGGCGTGGTCGAAGGCCTCGACGCGCTGCGCGCCGCCGGCTTTCCCATGGCCGTGGTGACGAACAAGCCCGAGGAGTTCACCGTGCCGCTGGTGGAGCAGGCCGGGCTGGCCGTCTATTTCGGCCTCGTCATCGGCGGCGACACCCTGCCGCGCAAGAAGCCCGATCCCCTGCCGCTGACCCACGCCGCCGCCCACTTCGGCGTCCCGCCGGCGCGCCTGCTGATGGTGGGTGACTCCGCCAACGACACCCTGGCGGCCCGCGCCGCCGGCTGCCCGGTGTTCTGCGTTCCCTACGGCTACAGCGAGGGCATCGACGTGCGCACGCTGGACTGCGATGCTATAGTAGCGTCGCTTTGCGACGTGCCCCGACTCATCCATAAATCTCATCCGTGAACCACAAGGACCTTTTCTCCGGAGCCGAATGCGGACTGCCCGCGCGCCGTTGGCGCCGCTGGCGCCCCTCGCTTGCGCGGTAACGGCGGGTCTGCGACCCGCCAGCGGTTTCGGATTGGTCCTTTCGTGGAGTAGCGAATGAACGAACAACAGTTTCGCGAGCTCGGCGCGCGCGGCTACAGCCGCGTGCCGGTGGTCCTGGAGACCCTCGCCGACCTCGACACCCCCCTGTCGATCTACCTCAAGCTGGCGAACCGGCCGTACTCCTACCTGCTGGAGTCGGTGATCGGCGGCGAGCGTTTCGGGCGCTACTCGGTGATCGGCCTGCCGGCCGACACCCGCATCGAGGTGCGCGGCCACCGCGTCGCCGTCCACCACAAGGCGATGGTGCTGGAGCAGGTCGACGCCGAGGATCCGCTCGAGTTCGTACGCGCCTTCCTCGCCCGCTTCAAGACCGCCGCGGTGCCCGGCCTGCCGCGCGTGAGCGGTGGGCTGGCCGGCTATTTCGGCTACGACACCGTGCGCTACATCGAGTCGCGCCTGGCGGCGACGAAGAAGCCCGACGCGCTGGAGGCGCCGGACATCCTGCTGCTGCTCTCCGAGCAGCTCGCCATCGTCGACAACGTGCAGGGCAAGCTCTTCCTCGTGGTCTACGCCGACCCTCGCGATCAGGGCGCCTACGCGGCCGCGCGCCGACGCCTCCACGACCTGTTGCAGCAGCTGCGCCAGCCGGTCGAGATTCCGGTCAGCGCGCCGTGCGAGAGCGGGCGGCCGCTGTGCGAGATGAGCGAGGACGCGTTCATCGAGGCCGTGGAGCGCGCCAAGCGCTACATCTACGACGGCGACATCATGCAGGTGGTGCTGTCGCAGCGCATGAGCCAGCCATTCAGCGCGTCGCCCCTGGCGCTGTACCGCGCGCTGCGCGGGCTCAACCCGTCACCCTACATGTTCTATTTCGACCTCGGCGGGTTCCACGTCGTCGGCGCGTCGCCGGAGATCCTGGTGCGGCTGGAGGGCGAGACGGTGACGGTGCGGCCCATCGCCGGCACCCGGCCGCGCGGCAAGACCCCGGCCGAGGACGCCGCGTTGGCGGCCGACCTGCTGGCCGATCCCAAGGAGCGCGCCGAGCACGTCATGCTGATGGACCTGGGCCGCAACGACATCGGCCGCGTGGCGCGCACCGGCACCGTGCGCGTGACGGAAAACATGGTCATCGAGAACTACTCGCACGTCATGCACATCGTTTCCAATGTCGAGGGCGCCATCAAGCCGGGCATGAGCGCGATGGACGTGCTGAAAGCCACGTTTCCGGCGGGCACCGTCAGCGGCGCGCCCAAGGTGCGTGCAATGGAGATCATCGACGAGCTGGAGCCCACCAAGCGCGGCGTCTACGCCGGCGCGGTCGGCTATCTCGGCTTCAACGGCGACATGGACGTCGCCATCGCCATTCGCACCGCCGTCGTCAAGGACGGCGCGCTTTACGTGCAGGCCGGCGCCGGCATCGTCGCCGACTCGGTGCCGAAGAACGAGTGGGTCGAGACCCAGAACAAGGCCCGCGCCATCCTGCGCGCCTCCGAGCTGGCGCACGCGGGGCTCGACACCGTATCGGAAGCGGGCCCCGAACCGCAGGGGCGCAGAGACGCGCAGAGGGCCGGCGCTGCGGAGTAGCCGCCGCGCCCCGGCCGTCCGCGCCGCAACGAGGATTTCCCATGCTCCTGATGATCGACAATTACGACTCCTTTACCTACAACCTGGTGCAGTACCTGGGCGAGCTCGGCCAGGAGGTTGTGGTTCACCGCAACGACGAGATCACGCTCGACGGCATCGCGGCGCTGAAGCCCGCGTACATCGTCATCTCGCCGGGCCCCTGTACGCCCAATGAGGCCGGCGTGTCGGTGCCGCTGATCAAGCGCTTCGCCGGGAAGATTCCGATCCTGGGCGTCTGCCTTGGCCACCAGAGCATCGGGCAGGCGTTCGGCGGGAAGATCGTGCATGCGAGACAGCTGATGCACGGCAAGACCTCGCAGATCCACCATGCGGGTGTCGGCGTGTTCCGCGGCCTGCCGAACCCGTTCGAGGCGACCCGCTATCATTCGCTCGTCATCGAGCGCTCGACCATGCCGGACTGCCTCGAGGTCACGGCGTGGACCGACGACCAGGAGATCATGGGGGTACGGCACAGGACGCTGCCGGTGGAGGGCGTGCAGTTCCATCCGGAGTCGATCCTGACCCAGCACGGCCACGCGATGCTGCGCAACTTTCTGAGCGGCGGCGGCCCGCAGCGCGCCGCCGCCTGAGCAAATTCGAACGGGGGAGAGCAGAACATGACGCCGCAGGAAGCGCTGAACCGTCTCATCGACAGCCGCGAGATCTTCCACGACGAGATGCTGGCGGTCATGCGCCAGATCATGAGCGGGCAGATGACCCCGGCGCAGATCGCCGGCATCCTGCTCGGCCTGCGCGTGAAGAAGGAGACGATCGGCGAGATCACCGCTGCGGCGCAGGTCATGCGCGAATTCGCGACGCCGGTGCCGGTGTCCGACGCGACGCACCTGGTGGACACCTGCGGCACCGGCGGTGACCAGGCGCACACGTTCAACGTGTCGACGGCCTCGGCCTTCGTCGCGGCTGCGGCCGGCGCCAAGGTGGCCAAGCACGGCGGGCGCTCGGTTTCCAGCAAGAGCGGGAGCGCGGACGTGTTGGAGGCGCTCGGGGTGAACGTCAACCTGACGCCGGACCAGGTCGCGCAGGCGATCGACCAGATCGGCATCGGCTTCATGTTCGCGCCGAATTACCACACCGCAATGAAGCACGCGGCGCCGGTGCGCAAGGAACTCGGCGTGCGTACGCTATTCAACATCCTCGGGCCGCTCACCAATCCCGCCGGCGCGCGCAACCAGCTGC
>CAZGTK010000043.1:4168-11776 GCA_964528415.1 uncultured Burkholderiales bacterium
CCAGCTGCTCGGCGTGTTCCATCCGGACCTCGTCGGCATCCAGGTGCGCGTGCTGCAGCGCCTCGGCGCGCGGCACGTCATGGTGGTGCATGGCACCGACGGCATGGACGAGATCTCCATCTGCGCCGAGACCATGGTGGGCGAGCTCAGGAACGGCGAAGTCTCCGAGTACACGCTGCATCCCTCCCAGTTCGGCATGAAGGTGGGCGACCCGAAGCACATCCGCGTCGAAGACGCGTCCCAGGCGAAGGCGATGCTGCTTTCGGTGCTGGACAACCTGCCGGGCGCGGCGCGCGACCTGGTGCTCCTCAACGCCGGCGCCAGCATCTACCTGGCCGGCGTCACCAAGACGCTGGAGCGGGGCATCGAGAAGGCCGCCGGCGTCGTGGAATCCGGCGCGGCCCGCGCCAAGCTCGACCAGCTGGTGGAGTTCAGCAACCGGTTCAAGGTTTGACGTTGCCGGGATGATGAGCGGCCGACGTGAACCGCAGAGACGCAGAGGCGCGGAGAGAGAACCGATTGACCGACGCCGTCATTGGATCGGCTATCGAGGTGCACAAAGCGCTCGGCCCGGGGTTGCTGGAGTCGGCGTTTGAACAGTGTCTGTGCCATGAACTCTCCTCCAGAGGAATTGCGTTTCGGCGGCAGGTTCCTTTGCCGGTGACGTACAAGGAGGCGCGGCTGGATTGTGGCTACGTGATCGATTTGGTGGGGGACGAGTTGGCTATCGTGGAGCTGAAGACGGTCGAGCGGCTGCTGGCGGTACACGAAGCTCAGCTTTTGACCTATCTGCGCCTTTCGGACCGTGCAGTCGGCCTTCTCATCAATTTCAATTTGGCAGCCCTGCGCTCCGGCGTTCGCCGGCTCGTCAACCAGTTCGAAGACTGATCCTCTGCGTCTCAGCGCCTCTGCGGTGAATGAACTCGACGCCCGACATCCTTAAACGAATCCTCCAGGTCAAAGCCGACGAGGTGGCCGCGGCCAAGGCGGCACGGCCGCTGGCAGAGGTCGAGCGCGCCGCGCGCGAGGCGGCGCCGCCGCGGGATTTCGTCGGCGCGATCCGTCAAAAGATCGGGCACGGCCGCGCAGCCGTCATCGCCGAGATCAAGAAGGCAAGCCCGAGCAAGGGCGTGCTGCGCGAGGATTTTGATCCCGCTGCCATCGCGCGCAGCTACGCTGCCGGCGGCGCGGCGTGCTTGTCCGTTTTGACCGATCGCCAGTTCTTCCAGGGCGCGCCGGAGTATCTGCAGGCGGCGCGGGAGGCGTCCGGGCTACCCGTCCTGCGCAAGGATTTCATCGTCGATCCGTATCAGGTCGCCGAGGCGCGGGCCATGGGCGCCGATTGCATCCTGCTGATCGCGGCGGCGCTCGAGCCGCGGGCGATGCGGGACCTCGAGCGCGAAGCGCAGCGCCGGAAGCTGGCGGTGCTGGTGGAGGTGCACGACGGCGACGAGCTGGAAAGCGCGCTGGCGCTCGAGACGCCGCTCATCGGCATCAACAACCGCAACCTGCGCACCTTCGAGGTTTCGCTCGAAACGACGCTGGGTCTGCTTCCGCGCATCCCCGCAGGCCGGATCGTCGTTACGGAGAGCGGTATCCTGGCGCCGCCCGACGTGGAGCGGATGCGCAACGCGGGAGTCGACAGCTTCCTGGTGGGCGAGGCCTTCATGCGGGCGCCCGATCCCGGCGCCGAACTCAGGCGGCTTTTTGGCTAGTCCGTCGAGGGTCCGGGCCGCAACTTGGCGGCCATCTGCGTAAATTTTTCAATAACTTATCGTTTAAATGGTCGGCCGGCCTATACGATCGGCGCTAAGTTCTTTTCGAGAAAAGAGAATTTATCGCCCAGGCTTGATGTTGTAAAAAAGCAACGCACCGTTGCGTTTTTCCCGACTCGGGATCGTAAAACGCTGTTTTTTCTCCCTGCCCGGGCGCAGAATCCGAGGCGACTACCCGCTCAAGGGGGGTCGTAAGGACACGTCACGGGACGTCCTTACTGGGCGTTTCTTCAGAGGAGAAATTTCGAATGACCAAGAAACTGTTGGCTCTGGCGGTTGCCGGTGCGTTTGCCGCGCCGATGGCTGCCACGGCAGCGGACAACGTGGTGATCTACGGCACGTTGAACCTGTCGATGGACTTCACGGAAGCCAAGGGCGCTACCGCGGTCGGCACGCCGCAAGTGCCGGGTGCGCCGGCGGTCACGTATCAGGGCGTCAACGCGGACAGCACGCAGCAGATCAGCTGCTCGTCGTGCAACATCGGCTTCCGCGGCGAGGAAGATCTCGGCGGCGGCCTGAAGGCGTGGTTCCAGCTGGAGTCGGGCATTGACCCGGACGAGGGCTCGGGCACCTGGACCAGCCGCAACAGCGCGGCGGGCCTGAAGGGTGGCTGGGGCACGTTCCTGATCGGCCGTTGGGATACCCCGCACAAGCTGAACATCAACGCCACGACCCCGTTCTACGCCACGACGACCGCGGCGTACAACTCGATCCTCGGCGCTGACGGCGGCCTGGGCGTGGGCGCCACGCCGGGCACCAACTTCGACAACCGGCAGGGCAATTCGGTCCAGTACTGGAGCCCGAAGTTCGCCGGCGGTCTGACGGCCCGGTTGCTGTATTCCACCCGCACGGACAGCAGCGCGGCCACAGCCAACAATGGCGCGGCCGGTACGGCGGGCGAGGACATGGCGTGGGGCGCCAGCGTCGCGTGGGACGCGAAGAACCTGTACGCCGGCTTCTCGTACGAAGACCAGAGCGACTACGGCGCGTTCGGCACGGCGTCGCTTGACCGGCAGGCTTACGCGGTCAACGTCAGCTACGCGTTCATGGGCAAGTACCGCGTCGGCGTGATCTGGGAAAACCAGGATTGGGACGTTGCGGGCACGGTGGCCAACACCACGACCAGCACGGACCGCGACGCGTACGGCATCTACGCCGTGCTGCCGGTCGGCCCGGGCGCGGTGCATGCCTGGTACATCAACGCGGACGACTGGGACGGCCGGAGCTCGAGCGGCGCGGACTTCTGGTCGCTGGGCTACTACTACGACCTGTCGAAGCGCACCAAGCTGTACATCCAGTACGCCTCGATGGACAACGACACGAACTCGCGCTATCGCCTGGGCGCTGGCCCGGGCAACCGCCTGGAGCCGTCGACCGGCGCGGATCCTGAGGCGTTCAGCATCGGCGTGCGTCACTCGTTCTAAGTTGCGCGCGGCCACAAGCCGCTTCCGCAAGCCTCTGAATCGGGCGCCTTCGGGCGCCCGATTTGTTTGCGTCGTCCGACCCCCTTCGATCACGTTGGCGCGCGACGCGCTCCGAGCTTTGGCGGATGCCTGAGGGCCGGTCGCGCCTGATCCGGTGCCCCGCCGAGGAGTGCCGCTTCATGTCCGATCATTCGGACGCCCAACGATTGTCGTTGAAAAAACAATGGGCTGGCTGACGCTGACGAACGGTTGAGGGAAACAGGCCTCGCGGATGCCTGTTGCGCATCTGCAACAAAGGTCACTTTTCTGCCGACAAATTGGCGCTCAAGGGTTGTTCCGCCGCCCCCATGGCAACAACAATCGGGGTGACTGCTCAGGGAAACTGGGGGTCGCGAGGAAATTTCGCCAACCGCTCAGGCAGTTCGCGAAGGCTCCTCGCCTCGCAATGTACTTCAGAGGAGAACTCTCGAATGACCAAGAAACTGTTGGCTCTGGCGGTTGCCG
Organism: uncultured Burkholderiales bacterium; assembly: GCA_964528415.1. GTDB lineage: Bacteria > Pseudomonadota > Gammaproteobacteria > Burkholderiales > UBA6910 > DATIUV01. Next base: position 7,872 of record CAZGTK010000043.1, read on the forward strand.
GTGCGTTTGCCGCGCCGATGGCTGCCACGGCAGCGGACAACGTGGTGATCTACGGCACGTTGAACCTGTCGATGGACTTCACGGAAGCCAAGGGCGCTACCGCGGTCGGCACGCCGCAAGTGCCGGGTGCGCCGGCGGTCACGTATCAGGGCGTCAACGCGGACAGCACGCAGCAGATCAGCTGCTCGTCGTGCAACATCGGCTTCCGCGGCGAGGAAGATCTCGGCGGCGGCCTGAAGGCGTGGTTCCAGCTGGAGTCGGGCATCGACCCGGACGAAGGCTCGGGCACCTGGACCAGCCGCAACAGCGCGGCGGGTCTGAAGGGCGGCTGGGGCACGTTCCTGATCGGCCGTTGGGACACCCCGCACAAGAAGAACATCAACGCCAACACGCCGTTCTACGCCACGACGACCGCGGCGTACAACTCGATTTTCGGCGCTGACGGCGGCCTGGGCGTGGGCGCTGCGCCGGGCACCAACTTCGACAACCGGCAGGGCAACTCGATCCAGTACTGGAGCCCGAAGTTCGCCGGCGGTCTGAGCGTGAACCTGCTGTATTCCACCGACACCGACGCCAGCGCCGCGACCGCCAACAATGGCGCGCCGGGCACTTCGGGCGAGGACATGGTGTGGGGTGGCAGCATCGTGTGGGACGCCAAGAACCTGTACGTGGGCGCCTCCTACGAGGACCAGAGCGACTACGGCGCGTTCGGCACGGCGTCGCTTGACCGCCAGGCGTACGCGTTCAACGTCAGCTACGCGTTCATGGGCAAGTACCGCGTCGGCGCGATCTGGGAAAACCAGGATTGGGACGTTGCCGGTGCGGCCCCGAACACCACGGGCAGCACGGAGCGTGACGCGTACGGTGTCTTCGCGGTGCTGCCGGTCGGCCCGGGCGCGGTGCACGCGTGGTACATCACCGCGGACGACTGGGACAACACCAACGACAGCGGCGCCGATTTCTGGTCGCTGGGCTACTACTACGACCTGTCGAAGCGCACGAAGCTGTACATTCAGTACGCCTCGATGGACAACGATACGAACTCGCGCTATCGCCTGGGCGCCGGCCCGGGCAACCGGCTTACGCCGGATACCGGCGCGGATCCCGAGGCGTTCAGCATCGGCGTTCGTCACTCGTTCTAATTGCGCGCGGCCACAAGCCGCTTCCGCAAGTCTCAAAATCGGGCGCCTTCGGGCGCCCGATTTGTTTCATCGGTCCGCGGTGAGCGACGGTGTTACCATTTCCGCGGGTAAAGTCTCCTCACCGGACCGTTTTATGGCGACCCTCGACCCCTTCCTCCGCGTCCTCGACAACGCTCTGCGCACGCTGTTTGCGCCGTCGCACTCGGTGCGGCCGCTGCCCGGTCGCGCGATGAAAGAGCCGGAGCTTTCGGATGACGAGCGCCGCCGCGTAGTCGGGCTGATGCGGGTCAATCACGCGGGCGAGATCTGCGCGCAGGCGCTGTATCAAGGGCAGTCGTTGACCGCGCGCAATCCGTCGGTCGCCGATGAGCTGAAGAAGGCGGCCAAGGAGGAGATCGAACACCTCGCTTGGACCGAGAGCCGGATCAGCGAGCTGGGCGGCACGACCAGCATGCTCAATCCGCTCTGGTACGCAGGCTCGTTCGCCCTCGGCGCGATCGCGGGCGCCCTCGGCGACAAGTGGAACCTGGGTTTCCTGGCGGAGACCGAACGCCAAGTGGAGGGACACCTCGACGGCCACCTCTCGCGCCTGCCCAAGCAGGACCGCAAGAGCCGCGCGATCCTGATGCAGATGAAGATGGACGAAATGCGGCACGCCCACACGGCGGTGGTGCACGGCGCGGCCGAACTGCCGGCCCCGGTCAAGCGCGCGATGCGGGTTTCGGCGAAGGTGATGACCGGGACGGCGTACTGGGTCTGATCTGCGGCGTCGAGGGCGCTCGCGGAGCTCAAACGCGGAGACGCAGCGGGAGGCAAGAGCTTTTCACTGCAGAGTACGCGAAGGCCGCAAAGGGAAGGATTTTCCTTCGCGTCGTTCAGTCGCGCTCGCGTCTCTTGCGTCCTCGGCGGTTAACTGCTTCTTTCAACCTCTCCGCGCCTCTGCGGTGAAGGAGCGGTTTGCCGCCCGAGATTACGTTTCGACGATCTCGAAGTCGTGCGTGATCTCGGCCGTCTTGCCGAGCATGATCGAGGCCGAGCAGTATTTCTCGGCCGAGAGATTGATCGCGCGCTCGACGTGGGTTCGGCTCAGGCCCTTGCCCCTGACGACGAAGTGCATGCGGATGCGCGTGAACACCTTCGGATCCTCGGGCGCGCGGTCGGCGTCGATTTCGACCACGCAGTCCTCCACCGGCTGGCGCGCCTTCTTGAGGATCATCACGACGTCGAAAGCCGTGCAGCCGCCGGTGCCCATCAGCACGGTTTCCATCGGACGCGGGCCGAGGTTGCGGCCGCCCGCCTCGGGCGCGCCGTCCATGAGCAGCGCATGGCCGCTCTCACTGGTGCCCAGGAAGCTCATGCCTTCGACCCACTTGATCCTGACTTTCACGCGAGGTCCTTTCATCGTTCGGCAACGGCCGCCACGCGGGCCGCTGTCGCGGCCCTAACGCGCCGCCAATTTTAGTCGATACCAGGCCAGGCCGACCGCCTCGTGGAAGAACACCCGGCTCTCGGTCAGCGCGCTGGTTTGGGGGATCCACTCCAGCCACCACACGGGCTCCCGGCTGACGTACCCCGTCGCTGCCGGAACGACCTCGATACCGCTGCCCTCGAACGCAAGGCGCGCGCGCCTCATGTGCGCGGCGTGCGTCACCAGCAACACCCGCCGGATACCGGCGGCACGTAGGATCGCGGCGGCGTTGGCCGCGCTTTCCAGCGTATTCGCCGAGTCGCCCTCGGACCACCTGACCGGCACGCGAAACTCCTCTTCGAGCAGCGCCTTGAGCGCCGCCGCTTCCGGAACCGCACCAAGGTGTCCCAATCCTCCGGCAACCAGGATGGGCAGGCTGATGGCGCGCTGCAGCTTCGCGGCGTAGCGCGCACGCTCCAGCGCCCACCGATTCGGCGTGTCGCCGCCGTATTCCGGCGCGTCGAACTCGACACCGGCACCGAGGACGACGATCGCGCCTGCCCCTGCGGCGCCGTGGGCGGGGGAGTAGGGCGGCGGCTCGAGCGTAGAGAGCAGCGATCGCGCGACCCAGGGCGTGGCGAGAACCCACAGTCCGGCCAGCGCCAGACCCGTGATGATCCATCCGGCCCGGGGTTGGCGGCGCGTCACCACCGAGCCAACCACCGCCAGAAGGAGCAGGGATATGGGCGGCAGAAGCACCGTCTTCAGCCCGAGTTGCAGAAAATAATCCATCTAAAATAATGAGTTAACCCCAGGCGAGAGGAGGCGGTTGCGTTGCAAAAAGTTCTTGAATTTGTAACCGCTTTCAGCCATAATTTCTTCCAGGTTGGGTGCTCGCGATGAGCCTCAATCGTTGTCTCCTCCATCCTCCTCCTAAGGTGGAACTAAGCGCAACCCTCTGAGGTTGCGCTTTTTTTTGATATTTCACGATTTTTGCCGGCGCGGCCTGACGTTATGCGGCGTTTCCTGCGATCGACGTGCCGCAATGCAATATGAGATTTTCGCAGTGCTGTCATGCGTGTAAGTGCGCCAAGCCGCGGGCGCCCTCCCGAACGCTTCCGTTAGAGTTTGACAGCAAAAGGAATTCCGACCTAAAATCCGCGGCTTTCCTCAATTGCTGGACGCTGTGATGAAAACCTTTTCGGCAAAGCCCCATGAAGTGTCGCGCGACTGGTACGTGGTCGATGCGACCGACAAGGTGCTCGGCCGGTTGGCGGCCGAGGTCGCCCGCCGCCTGCGCGGCAAGCACAAGCCCGAATTCACGCCGCACGTCGACACCGGCGACTTCATCGTCG
>CAZGTK010000044.1:0-5355 GCA_964528415.1 uncultured Burkholderiales bacterium
ACCCATCACCCATCACCCATCACCCATCACCCATCACCCATCACCCATCACCCATCACCCATGTTCCTGCTCCGGCTCATCTTCAAGAACGCCCTGCGCCACCGACTGCGCAGCGCGCTCACCGTGCTGGGGCTCGTCGTGGCGGTGCTGGCGTTCGGGCTGCTGCAGACGGTGGTGGACGCCTGGTACACCGGCGCCCGCGGCGCGTCCGAGACGCGGCTGGTGACGCGAAACGCCATCTCGCTGGTGTTCCCGCTGCCGATCAGCTATCAGCAGAAGATCCGCGGCGTCGAGGGCGTCACCGGAATCACGCATTCCAACTGGTTCGGCGGCGTCTACAAGGACGGCCGCAGCTTCTTTCCGCAGTTCGCCGTCGACGCCGACACCTACTTCGAGCTGTATCCGGAATTCGTCGTGCCGCCGGAGCAGATGCGCGAGTTCCTGCGCGACCGCCGCGGCGCCGTCGTCGGGCGCAAGACCGCGGAGGCGTTCGGCTTCAAGGTCGGCGACGTCGTGCCGCTGAAGGGCACCATCTACCCCGGCGACTGGCAGTTCGTCGTGCGCGGCATCTTCGAGGGCGCGCAGGAGCGCACCGACGAGCGGCAGTTCTTTTTCCACTGGGAGTACCTGAACGAGTACGCCAAGCAGAAGCTCGCGCGGCGCGGCGACACGGTCGGGGTCTACGTGGTGCGCGTGGCGGCGCCGGACCAGGTGGCCCGCGTCGCCGAGGCGATCGACACGATGTTCGCCAATTCGCTGGCCGAGACCCGCACCGAGACCGAGCAGGCCTTCGCGCTCGGCTTCGTCGCCATGACCGAGGCCATCGTCGTGCTGATCCGGGTGGTGTCGTTCGTCGTCATCGCGATCATCCTGGCGGTGATGGCCAACACCATGGCCATGACCGCGCGCGAGCGGGTGCCGGAGTACGCGACGCTGAAGGCGCTCGGGTTCCGGCCGCCGTTCCTGACCGCGCTCATCGTCGGCGAGTCGCTGGCGATCGCCGGCATCGGCGGGCTGATCGGCATCCTGCTGACCCAGCCGGTCGTGCGTCAGTTCACGGCCGCCGTCGGCACGCTGTTCCCGACCATGAGCGTTGCGCCCGCCACGCTGGCGATGCAGGCGGCGTGCGTCGTCGGCGTCGGCCTGCTGGCGGCCGCGATCCCCGCCTGGCGCGCGGCGCGCGTGCCCATCGCCGAGGGCCTGCGGGCGATCGGGTGACATGGCCGTCCCGCTTGCCTACTCCATCCGCAACCTGTGGACGCGCCGGCTGACCACCGCGCTCACGGCCGGCGGCATGGCGCTGGTGGTCTACGTCTTCGCCACGGTGCTGATGCTGGAGGCGGGGCTGCGCGCCACCCTGGTGGAAACCGGCTCCTACGATAACGTGCTGGTCACGCGGCGCTCCGCCGCGAGCGAGGTGCAGAGCGCGGTGGATCGCGCGCAGGCGATGGTGCTGGAGACGCGGCCCGAGATCGCCAACGCGGCCGACGGCACGCCGTACGTCTCCAAGGAAGTGGTCGTCCTCATCACGCTGCCCAAGCGCGACGGCGGCAACCGCTCCAACGTCGTCATCCGCGGCATCGGCGCGCACGGGCTCGACCTGCGCCCGGCGGTCCGGCTCAAGGAGGGCCGCATGTTCCGGCGCGGCTCGTCGGAGATCATCGCCGGCAGCTCGATCGCCGAGCGCTTCGAGGGCGCCGGCGTCGGCGAGAAGCTGCGCTTCGGGCTGCGCGACTGGACCGTGGTCGGCGTGTTCGACGCCGGCGGCACCGGCTTCGATTCCGAGGTCTGGGGCGACGCGGACCAGCTGATGCAGGCGTTTCGCCGCAGCAGCTACTCGGCCGTGCTGGGCAAGCTGTCGGACCCGGTCGCGTTCGAGAGCTTCCGCGACGCGGTCGAGGGCGACCAGCGCCTGACGGTGGAAGCCAAGCGCGAGACCCAGTTCTTCGCCGACCAGTCGGAGGCGCTGGCGAATTTCATCCGCATCCTCGGCGTGACGCTTTCGGTCATTTTCTCGATCGGCGCGGTGATCGGCGCCATGATCACGATGTACTCGGCGGTGGCCAACCGCACGCGCGAAATCGGCACGCTGCGCGCGCTGGGGTTCCAGCGCGGCAGCATCATGGTCGCGTTCCTGGCCGAGTCGCTGGCGCTCGCGCTGGTGGGTTGGGGCGCCGGCCTGGGGCTCGCGTCGCTGATGCAGTTCTTCACGATCTCCACGACCAACTGGCAGTCGTTCTCGGAGCTCGCGTTCAGCTTCGCGCTGACGCCTGCCATCGTCCTGCAGTCGCTGGCGTTCGCCGTCGTCATGGGCGTGGTGGGCGGCGTTCTCCCGGCGGTGCGGGCGGCCCGGCTCAATATCGTCGACGCCCTGCGGGCGATATAATCCACGGGCCTCCCGCGCCCTCCCGACACCCGACCCGGCCGGATTCATGACCCAGGAAAAGATCCAGGTCCGCGTGACCGAAACGGGCCAGACGCTCGACGTCGTGGTCCTCGGCAAACGGCCGGAGCGCATCGAGGTCGTGCTCGGCGAAGGCGTGCACAGCGTCCGCTGCGCGCTGACGCCGACGCGCACCGGCGCCGCCTACGTCGGCGCCGTGATGGGGCGCGAGCTCGTGTACCAGCGCAGCCGTGAGCAGGTCCAGGCCGACATCGACCGGCTGAATCCCGCCGTGCGCAAACCCGGCCGGCGCTGAGAGGGATGGCGGCTTCCGGTCGGAGGCTGGTCGGGCTGCGGGCGCTGGCGACGATCCCGATTTGGCTGTTCGTCGGTGCGCACGGCCTGCATGCCCAGGCCCCGGGCTCCGCAACCTATGCCGAGGTCGCGCCGATCCTCGCGCAGCGCTGCGTGATGTGTCACGCCGGCGAGGCGGCCGCCGCCGGCCTCCGCCTCGACACCTACGCGGGGATCACCCGGGGCGGCGCGCGCGGGGCGGTGGTGAAGGCGGGCGACCCGGCCGCAAGCGAATTGATCCGCCGCCTCCGGGGCGAGAGCACGCCGCGGATGCCGATGACCGGGCCGCCGTACCTTTCCGATCGCGAGATCGCCCTGTTCGAGCGCTGGGTGGCAGCGGGCGCGCCCGACGGCGGCGCGGCGGCTCCGCTGGCGCCGGTGCCGGCGCCGCGACCGGGCGCCGGCGAGCCCGTCACCTACCGGCACGTCGCGCCGATCCTTGCCAAGCGCTGCGCCAAGTGCCACACCGACAACGGCCTCATGGGCCCGCCCCCGGAGGGCTACCGGCTGACTTCCTACGAGTCGACGCTGTCCGCGGCCGAGCGCATTCGCGTGGTTCCCGGGCAGCCGGAGGCCAGCGAGTTGGTGCGGCGCGTCCGCGGCCAGGCCCGCCCGCGGATGCCGATGGACGGTCCTCCCTATCTCGGCGGCGACGAGATCCGAATGCTCGAAGAATGGGTCGCCGGCGGCGCGCGCGACGCGGACGGCCGCGCGGCGAAGGCGCCCCCGGGGGCGGCGGTGCGTCTGCACGGTACGCTGGATTCGCGCGGCGATCTGGATGGCTTGCGCTTGACGTTGCTTCCGACGACGCGCATCGACAAGGCGCCGGGCCCGGGGGACTACGTCGAGGTTCGCGGCCGCGTGGACGCGACCGGCGCGGTGACCGTGGAACGTTTGCGCCGCCGCTGAAGCCCCGCCTTCGCGGCGCGAAGGGCCGCTGACCGACGCGTTTTGGCGGTATGATCGTCGGCGTCGTCCCGCTGCCCCGATCGCGCCATGTATCTTCCCGCCGCCTTTCGCGAAGACGATCTCGACGCCCTGCACGCCATCATCCGGGAACACCCGCTGGCGACGCTGGTGACCGCCGGCGCGGACGGGCTGAGCGCGAACCACGTGCCGATGCTGCTGGACCCCGAGCCGGCCCCGTTCGGGACCTTGCGGGGGCATCTGGCGCGGGCGAATCCGCAGCTCGCCATGGCCGGCAGCGACGCGCTGGTGATTTTCCACGGTCCGCAGGCCTACGTGACGCTGTCGTGGTACGCATCGAAGCGCGAGCACGGCAAGGTGGTGCCGACGTGGAACTTCGTCGCGGTGCACGCCTACGGAACGCTGTGGACGTTCGCCGATCCCGGGCGGCTGCACGCGCTGGTCTCGGCGCTGACGGACGTCCACGAGGCGGGCTTCGCGGCGCCGTGGCACGTGACCGACGCACCGGACGAGTTCGTCGAGCGGCAGCTCACGGCCATCGTCGGCATCGAAGTGGCGATCACGCGGCTGGAGGGCAAGCGCAAGCTGTCACAGAACCGCCCGGAGAAGGATCGCGCGGGCGTCGAGACCGGGCTCGCCGGCCGCGGCGACGCGGACTCCGCGGCGGTGGCCGAGGCGATGCGGCGCAAGCCGTGAGGCGCGATGGAGGACCGTGGGCGCCGAACGATATCGCATTCGCCCGAATAACCAGAGGTTCGTCACCCTGGCGCAGGCCGGGGTCCAGGAATTTCTGACGTCGCGAGACCCTGGATTCCGGCTTCCGCCGGAATGACGGCTTGGGAAACGGTCGCCTGGGTTCCGGCCCCCGTATCGCGGTACGGGGCAGGCTTCGCCGGAATGACGGAACGGGAAGGGGCGCCGCTCAGGCCTTCTTCGGCGGCTCGATGGTGCCGACGTGGAGCCCGAACGCGCCGCGGCTGCGGTCGGCGAAAAACGCCGTCAGCGTCGCGTGGATGGTGCGAAACGCCAGCTCCTGCCAGGGAATCTCGCTCTCGCGGAACAGCTGCACCTCCAGGCTCTCCTCGCCCGGCGCGAACTCGAGGTCCAGCAGCCGCGCGCGGAACATCAGGTAAACCTGGTTGACGTGGGGTAGGTTGTACACCGAATAGAGTGCGCCCAGCTCGACGCGGGCCCCGGCTTCCTCCAGCGTTTCCCGCAGCGCGCCCTCGAACGTCGTCTCGTTCAGTTCCATGAAACCTGCCGGCAGCGTCCAGTAGCCCAGCCGCGGCTCGATCGCGCGCCGGCACAGCAACACCCGGTCTTCCCATTCCGGCAGCGTGCCCACCACGATCTTCGGGTTCTGGTAGTGGATCGCCCCGCACGCCGGGCAAACGTGCCGTGGCAGGGTGTCTCCGGCGGGGACGCGAACCTCCACGGGGGAGCCGCAGGCGCTGCAGAACTTCATGGCGGGGTGGGGCATGGAAAGCGGCGACGGCAGAACCTATCTCATGGTTCCGCGGGGCCGCGACCGGGGCGATTTGGTCCGAGAGCTAGGCGCCGACGACGACATTTGGTCATTCCAAATTAGGAGGAGGCAACGACGCTATCGGGCCAAATCGCCCGGTCCCTCCGGGTTGGGGGCCCGCGCGGGGGCAGGGGGCTGTGAGGGGCGGGGAATAAAGACCAATTAA
>CAZGTK010000044.1:5365-11483 GCA_964528415.1 uncultured Burkholderiales bacterium
AAAACCCACCTTGCCCCGCCCCGCCGCGCCGTCAACCCAGCCGCTCCTGCCCGCAACGCGGCTCACGGGGAACCATGAGATAGGTTCTACCAAAATTCCCTGACCCGCGAAAGGTTGCGCGGTTCCCTCCGTTCGCCGCCGCGCCGGGGCAGCGGTAGAATCGTCGAAACAGCCGCTTACGCCCATGCGCCCGTCCCACATCGAGACCATCCTGGACCGCGAATTCGTCGCCGCGGCCGAGGGGAGCCACACGCCGGTGATGCTGTGGGGTCCGCCGGGCGTCGGCAAGTCCCAGATCATCGCCGGCATCGCCCGCCGCCACGGCGTGGCGCTGATCGACCTGCGCCTGTCGCAGATGGAGCCCACCGACCTGCGCGGCATTCCGTTTCGCACCGGAGAGCGCGTCGAGTGGTCGGTGCCGTCGATGCTGCCGGACGCCGGCCGCCACGGCGCGCGCGGCATCCTGTTCCTCGACGAGATCACCTCCGCGCCGCCGACCGTCACCGCGGCCGCCTACCAGCTGATCCTGGACCGCCGCCTGGGCGAGTATCGCGTGCCCGAGGGCTGGGCGATCTTCGCCGCCGGCAACCGGCAGGGCGACCGCGGCGTGACCTACGTGATGCCGGCGCCGCTCGCGAACCGCTTCACGCACTACGAGGTGGAGCCGCACCTGGACGACTGGGTGGCGTGGGCGCACCGCCACGCGATCGACCCGCGCATCATCGGCTTCCTGCGCTTCCGCCCCGACCTGCTGTTCGACTTCGACCCGGCGCGCAACCCGGTCGCGTTCCCCAGCCCGCGCTCGTGGGAGTACGCGCACCGGGCGCTGGCCAAGTTCGCCGACGCCCCGGCGCTGCTGCTCGACGCGCTGCAGGCGGCGGTCGGCGGCGCGGCCGGCGTCGAGCTGAAGGCGTTCATCGACAGCATGGACCGCCTGCCCGACATCGACGCCATCGTCGAGGGGCGTGCCGCGCCGGTGCCCGCCGGCGTCGATCTGCAGTACGGCGTCGCCGCGGCGCTGGTGCGGCGCGCGGTGCAAAGCGCGAAGGCGCCGGAGTGCGAGCGCGTCATCGCCAACATCCTGCGCTACGCCGGCACGATGCCCCAGCGCGAGCTGGGCGTGATGCTGGTCACGGACATGCACCGCTCGGTCGGCCGGCCGCTGATCGGCGTGCCCGGCTTTGCCGAGTGGGCCAGCACGATCAGCGACCTGATGCTCTACGAGCACGCGCGCTCGGACGTCGCGTGACGGCCGCCCGGGCCGGCAGTTTCCCGTGACAGCGGCAAGCGCGCGGCAGCCCGGCCCCGGCGCGCCGGTCACCCTGCTGCTGGCGGCGGTGAACGCGTTTGTCTTCGTGGCGATGGCGGCGAGCGCCGGCGCCGTCGTTTCGCTGCCGACCGGGGTACTGCTCGACTGGGGCGCCAACTTCGGCCCGCTCACGCTGGGCGGCGAGTGGTGGCGGCTTGGCAGCTCGATGTTCCTGCACGGCGGCATCGTCCACCTCGCCGTCAACCTCTGGGCGCTGTGGGTCGGCGGCCGCCTGACCGAGCAGGTGTTCGGCTCGTTCGGCCTGCTGGTGCTCTACTTGCTGGCCGGTTTCGCCGGGAGCCTCGCCAGCGTGCTCTGGCATCCGCAGGGCGTCATCAGCGTCGGCTCCTCGGGCGCCGTGTTCGGCGTCTTCGGCGCATTGCTCGCCTTCCTCGCCACCCACCGGCGTGCCATCGACCCGCGCGCGCTGTGGCACGTCGCCGTGCCGGCGATCGTCTTCGTCCTCGCGTCCCTGGCGTTCGGCGTGATGCAACCCGGCATCGACAACGGCGCCCATATCGGCGGGCTGGTGGCGGGTGTCGCCGGGGGCTGGTGGGCGGGCCGGCGCCTCGGGCCGGACGCTCGCGTCGGCGCGGCCCGCACGGCGACGCTGGCCGTCGTCGGCGCGGCGCTGCTGGCCGTGGGAATCGCGCTGGCGCCGCCGCCGCCGTACGATGCGCGCAACGAGGCGCGCCTGCGCGAGGAGATCAACTGGCTGATCCGGGAGGAGCCCCGCATTCTGGACGCGTTCCGGGACATCGCGACGCGGCGCCGCGCGGGCGAGCTGGATCGCGACGCCATGGCGCGGGAGATGCGCCAGCGCGGGCTGGCACCGTGGCGTGAGGCCGCGGCCCGGCTGGATGCGGTGCCGGTCGACGAGGACGCGCCGTCGGCGCCCGCGTTCCGCGTGCTGGTCGAGTACGTGCATCTGCGGCGCGACGCCGCCGCCGCGCTGGTGGACGGGCTCGAGCGCGACGATCCGCGCCAGTTCGAGCGCTTCCAGGCGCTGCAGGCGCAGGTCGACGCGACGCGCGAGCGCTTCCGCGAGCTCACGGGCGCGCCGGCGGCGCCGCGGGCGGAGGCGCCGTGACGGACGAGGTCGAAACCAAGCTGCAGGCGGCGCGTACGCGCCTGATCCTCGACACGCCGTTCATCGGCGCGCTGGTCATGCACCTGAGGCTGGTGCGGGCCGACCCGGCCCGGGTGGCGACCGTGGCGACCGACGCCCGCTCGCTCTTCTACAACGCGGGCTACGTGGCCGGGCTTACGTTCGGCGAAACCCGGTTCGTGCTGGCGCACGAGGCGCTGCACTGCGCGCTGGGCCACTTCGCCCGCCGCGCGCACCGCGTGCGGCGGCGCTGGGACGTGGCCTGCGACCACGCGGTGAACTGGCTGCTGCGCGAGGAAGGCCTCACGCCACCGCCGGGCGCGCTGCTGGATCCGCGTTTGCGCGGCCTATCCGCCGAGGAGATCTATCCGCTGATTCCGGAGGACACCGAGGAGACGCCGCTCGACCTCCACGCCTTCGACGTCGACGAGTCCGCGCTGGCGGTGCTCGCCGCCGGCGACACCGACGGGCTCGTCGCCGACGGCGGCAAGGTCGCGGGCGAGGATCTGGCGGCCGCCGCGCCGCCGGGCGAGCTCGCCCAGGAGGCGGCGGCCATGAGCCGCATGGCCGGCACGGCCGCGACGCAGGGCCGGGGCGCGAGCGGCGCCGGCGAGGGCCTGCTGCCGGGGGACACGGACCTCGCCGAGGCGTGGCGCATGCGCATCGCGGCGGCGGCGCAGCAGGCGATGCGCGCCGGGCGGCTCGGCGCCGATTGGCAGCGCGCCATCGACCACCTGATCGAGCCGTGCCTGCCGTGGCGCGCCCTGCTGGCGCGCTACCTGATGCGCGCGGCGCGGGACGACTACAGCTTTCGCCGGCCGTCGCGCCGCGAGGGCGACGCGATCCTGCCGCGCCTGGAGACCGGCGCGCTGGAGGTGGTGGCGGTGCTGGACGTGTCCGGGTCGGTGGGCGAGCGCGAGCTGGCGGAGTTCGTCGCCGAGCTGGACGCGCTCAAGGGCCAGGTGCAGGCGCGCGTCACGCTGCACGCGTGCGACGCGGAACTCGCGCCGGGGGGGCCGTGGGTTTTCGAGCCGTGGCAGGCGATGCGCGTGCCGGAGGGCATCACGGGCGGCGGCGGCACGCGCTTTACGCCGGTGTTCGAGTGGATCGAGCGCGAAGGCCCGGCGCCGGACCTGCTGATCTATTTCACCGACGCGCAGGGCGAGTTCCCGGCGCAGCCGCCGCCGTACCCGGTGCTGTGGCTGGTGAAGGGCCGCGAGCCGGTGCCGTGGGGCGAGCGCATCCAGCTCAACTGACGGCGATGGGGGATGGGCGATGAGCCATGGGGATGGGTAGTCGGCGCACGCGCCAGCGGATTCTCGCCAACTATTCCCGGATGCCGAGGAAGCCGGCCACCCGGTCCGCCATGGCGTGGGCCGACTTCACGCAGTCGCCGACGCTGATGCCGCCGCGGTAGTTGGCGCAGAAGAAAAGTCCCGGCAGCTGCGCCTCGCTTCGTTCCAGCCGAGCCATGCGCTGCAGGTGGCCCGGCGCGTACTGCGGAATCGCCTGCGGCCAGAGGGTCACGCGCGCGAATTCCGGCGTCGCCGGACAGCCCAGAAGCTCGCGCTGCTCGTCGGCCACCATCGCCACCAGGTCGCTCTCGCCCTGGCGCGCGAGCTCGGGCTGGCGCATGCCGCCGACGAAGGAGGTGAGCAGCACGCGGCCCGGCGGCGCGCGGTCGGGGAACAGCGTGCTGGAGAACAGCGTGCCGAGAATGCGGCGGTTTTCCTTCGCCGGGATCAGGAAGCCGAAACCGTCCAGCGGATGCATGCCGGGCTCGCGCCGGTAGGCGGTGGCCACCACCGCCACCGGCGGGTACTCGATGCCCGCCAGCGCGTCGGCCGCGTCCGGCGCGAGCGGTTGCACGAGCGGCGCCGTCACGTGGGCCGGCATCGCGAGCACGACGGCACGGGCGGCGACCTCCGACGCGCGGCCGGACGCGTCGCGCGTTCGCACGCGATAGCCGCCGTCGGCGCGCTCGACCGCTTCCACGGCGGTGCCGAGCCGCACGTCGTCCAGCTTCGCCGCGATTGCCCTGGGCAGCGAGCCCATGCCGTCTCGAAACGAGAACATCGGCGCCGACTGCTTGGATTTCTCCGCTCGGCGCTTGCGCTCCCGCGCGCCCTGGATCTGGCCGCGGATCAGGCTGCCGTACTTCCTCTCCAACTCGGCGAGGCGCGGGAACGCGGCCGGCACGGAGAGGCGCTCGGGGTCGCCGGCGTAGACGCCCGAAACGAACGGGTTGATGGCGTAATCGAGAAACTCCGGTCCCAGCCGGCGGCGCACGAACTGGGCGACGGTTTCCTCGCCCTCGCCGCGGGCGATGAAGGGCTCGCGGAACAGGCGCAGCTTGGCGCCGAGCGAAAACAGCGGCGTGGCGAGGAACGCCGGCGGCGACATCGGCAGCGGAATCAGTCGCCCGCCGCGCAGGATGTAGCGCTTCGACGCCGCCGCATTGGCGTTTACCTTCTCGGCCTGGAGGTCCGCCGCCTCGAACAGCTCGGCGAAAAGCGGCGTGGTCTCCAGCGCGCTGTTGGGGCCCCGCTCCACCAGGTAGCCGTCGACGTGGGCGCTCGTCATGGCGCCGCCGGGCACGGCGCTCTTCTCGAGCACCGTCGCGCGCGCGCCGCGGCGCTGCAGCCACAACGCGCAGGCGAGGCCGGAGATGCCGGCGCCGGCAAGCACGACATCGGTCGTGGGTGGCGAAGAACTCATCCATTGGCTCCTTTTCTTGGTTTCACGGCGATCCTCCGCACGAGCGGCGGGCACGTCGCCGCCACGGCCCGGTCGATGACGATTTCGCGCGGGCTTACCCGCGCGCGATACGCCAACACTTCCACGCCGCGGCCCTGCGCGCGCCGGAGCGCCCGCCCGTAGGCTGGGTCGATGCCGTCGGCGGGCCGCACCTCGGCGACGTCGGCGCGCTGCACGCAGTAGATCAGGACCGCGCGATGGCCGGCGCGCGCCACCCGCGTCATTTCCTCGAGGTGGCGCACGGCCCGCTCGCTCACGGCGTCGGGAAACAGCGCGACGCCTCTCTCCACCGCGGCGGTGACGTTCTTCACTTCGACGTAGCAGCGCCGGCCCGCGCGCTCCAGCAGGAGGTCGCAGCGGCTCGAGCGGCCATCGTAAGCTGCTTCGCGCCGAACGAGATTGTAGCCGGCGAGCTCGTCAATGCGCCCGACCGCCACGGCCTCTTCCACCAGCCGGTTGGCGCGGCCGGTATTGATGCCCACCAGCGTGCCGGCGGACTCCGTAAGCTCCCAGGTGTAGGCGAGCTTGCGGCTCGCGCCGGCGGCGGGACGCAGCCAGACACGGCTGCCCGGCTCGGCGCAGCCCAGCATCGAGCCGGTGTTGGGGCAGTGCGCCACTACGGCGCCCGCCGGTGTCTCGACGTCGGCGAGAAAGCGCTGGTAGCGGCGCAGCAGGCGGCCTTCGACGAGCGGGGCGTCGAACTTCACGTCGGCTCCCTGAACGGCGTGCTGTCGCTCAACTCGTCGATGTAGCGATCGACCGCCACCGCTTCGCGGCGCAGATAGTCGCCGACGGCGTCGGCAAACTCGGGATGGGCCAGCCAGTGAGCCGACCAGGTGCGCGTCGGCAGCAGGCCGCGCGCCACCTTGTGCTCGCCCTGGGCGCCGCCCTCGAAGCGCGCGAGGCGCTGCCGGATGCAGTAGTCGATCCCCTGGTAATAGCCG
>CAZGTK010000045.1:0-11480 GCA_964528415.1 uncultured Burkholderiales bacterium
CGACGAGGGTGGTCTTGCCGTGGTCGACGTGGGCGATGATGGCGATGTTGCGGATCGGTCGGGCGGTGACCATGACGGGTGCTCGCTGCGGCGGGGGCCGGAAAGAAAAAACCGCGCATTCTAGCACAGGAAGCCGCCGTTTTCCGTGGCGGCGGGCGGATGCCCGGTCTAGGCGGAGGCGCGCGCGGGGGCGGGCAGGTGGGCCCGCAGCAGCGCCAGCAGCTCGGCCGGGTCCACGGGCTTCGCCAGGGCGGCCCGCACCCCGGCGGCCGAGAGCCGCTCGGGGGTCAGGCCGTCGGCGAGGCCGGTGTAGAGGAGCACCGGCAGGGCGGGCCGGCGGGCGGTGACGGCACGGGCCAGCTCGATCCCGGTCAGCCGCGGCATGGTCTGGTCGCTCAGCACGAGGTCGAAGGCGTCCGGGTCGGCGTCGAACAGCGCGAGCGCGCTGGCACCGTCCGTGGCGGCGGCGACGTCGAGCCCCCAGCTTTCCATGAGCTCCCGCATGAACTCGGCCACCATCGGCTCGTCTTCCGCCAGCAGGATGCGGCCGTCGAGGGCGGGCCGTCCGCGCTCCGGCTTGCTTTCGGCCGCCACCTCCGCGGCGCCGGCCGCGGCCGCCGCCAGCGCCGGGAACACGACGCGGAACTCCGAGCCGCTGCCCGGCTGCGAGCTGACGAGGATGTGGCCGCCGTGGTCGTGGACGATGCCGTGCACCGTCGCGAGCCCCATGCCGCTGCCCTTGCCGACCTCCTTGGTGCTGAAGAACGGCTCGAACATGCGGTCCAGCACCTCCGGGGTGATGCCGTGGCCGGTGTCGGTCACCGACAGCGCGACGAAACGGCCGTCGACCCTGCCGCGGCAGGCCGTGCAGGCGCCGCCGGCGAGCGTGTGCGTATGCACGGCGACCATGATCCGGCCGCCATCGCGCATAGCGTCGCGGGCGTTGATGCACAAGTTGAGCAGCACCTGGTCGAGCTGCACCGGATCCAGCAGAACGCTCGGGACGTCGTCGGCGAGGTCGGTGGCGATGTCGATCGTCGACGGCAGCGACGAGCGCAGCAGCTTCACCGATTCGCGCACCAGGGGGCCGAGCTTGAGGGCCCGCGGCTCGCCGCGCTGGCCGCGGGAGAACGTCAGCATCTGCTGGATCAGGTCGCGCGCGCGGACGCAGGAGCTGCGCGCCTGGTCCAGGTAGCGGACCAGCCGCTCGTCGCCTGCGTCCTCGCAGCGGTCCCCCGCGAGCGCGATGTAGCCCATCACGCTGGTCAGGATGTTGTTGAAGTCGTGGGCGATGCCGCCGGTCAGGTGGCCGATGGCCTCCATCTTCTGCGCCTGGCGCAGCTGCGCCTCCAGCCGGCCGCGCTGCTCCTCGGCGCGCTTGCGCTCGGTGATGTCGCGGATCGCCGCCAGCATGATGCGGCGGCCGTGCAGCTCGAAGAAGTTGGCGGTGATCTCGACCGGGAACACGGTGCCGTCCTTCGTGCGGTGCCAGCGCAGCGGCACGCGCACCGTGCCATCGCCCATCCCCATCGCCGCCTGCGTCTTCGCCGGCTCGGCGGACAGATCGGTGGCGCGCAGCCGCAGCAGCTCCTCGCGCGTGTAGCCGTAGAGGTCGGTGGCCGCGCGGTTGGCGTCGATGTGCTGGAGCGTCGCGGCGTCGGCCAGGATGATCGCGTCGGATTCCATCTCGAACAGCAGCCGGTAGCGCTCCTCGCTGTCGCGCAGCTGTTCCTCGGCGCGCTTGGCCTCGGTGATGTCCCGCAGGTAGCCGATGAAAATGGGGCCGTCGCGGCTCTGCGCCGTGGTGATCGCCAGCTCGGCCGGAAACTCCGACCCGTCCGCGCGCATGGCCGCCACCTGGACCCGCCGGCCGAGGTAGGGGCCGTGGCCGGTCTGCAGATAACGCTCCATGCCCGCGCGGTGGCCGTGACGGTGACGCTCGGGGATCACCAGGTCGGCGAGCGGCTTGCCGAGCACGTCGGTCCGGCGGTGGCCGAAGCAGCGCTCCGCCGCGGCATTGAACTCGATGATGTTGCCCGCGCTGTCCATGCCGACCACGGCATCCAGCGCCGCCTCGATCGTCGCGCGCAGGCGGCCCTCGCTCGAGCGCAGGTCCTCCTCGTGCCGGCGGCGCTGGGAGATGTCGCGCAGGATGATGAGCACGTGCGGCCGCCCCTGGTAGTGCATCGGGATGCCGTGGATCTCGACGTCGAACTCGGAGCCGTCCTTGCGCTGGGTGCGGGCCTCGATGTGGCAGGGCTTGCCGCCGAGGATCTCGGGCAGCAGCGTGGCGCACTGGTCCTGGAGATCGGCCGGGATGAAGACCGGATGGGTCAGGCCGATCAGCTCCTCGCGCGCGTAGCCGTGCATGTTCAGGAAGGCCCGGTTGACGTCGACGATGCGGTGGTCGGCGTCCCACAGCAGCAGCCCGTCGACCGACGCCTCGAACATCGCCCGGTACTGCTCCTCGCTCGCGCGCAGACGCTCCTCGGCGTCCCTGCGCTCGGTCACGTCGCGGCAGATCGCCAGCACGTGCGGCTCGCCCCGGTAGCGGATCGGCATCGTCCGCACCTCGATCAGGATCCGCTCGCCGTTCTTGCGGATCG
The DNA here is from genome assembly GCA_964528415.1 of uncultured Burkholderiales bacterium. Taxonomy (GTDB): domain Bacteria; phylum Pseudomonadota; class Gammaproteobacteria; order Burkholderiales; family UBA6910; genus DATIUV01. The sequence continues at coordinate 2,607 of CAZGTK010000045.1, forward strand.
ACTCGATCTCGTCATGGCAGGCCTCGCCGCCTAGGGACCTGCGCACCAGCGCGTTGCGACGCTCGACGTACTCCGCGCTGACCTCGCGGCCCTCGAAGCCGCGGCCAATCACCTCGTCCGGCGCCCAGCCGAAGATCCGCTCGTAGGCGGGGTTCACGTCGACGCGCCGCAACGCGGAGTCCCACAGGATCAGAGCGTCCGCGGAGGCGTCGAAGATCGCCCGGTACTGCTCCTCGCTGGCCTGCAGGCGCCGCTCGGCGTCCTTGCGCTCGGTGACGTCGCGGCAGATCGCGAGCGCGTGCGGCTGCCCGCGATGCTGGATCGGGATCGTGCGCACCTCGGCGAGGAAGCGCTCGCCGTTCTGGCGGAACGAGACCAGCTCGACGTGGCAGGTCTCGCCGGCCAGCGAACGCCGCAGGATGTCGTCGCGCAGCGCGCGCTCCTCGGGGGGCAGGGGATCGGCGTGGCCGCCGCGCAGGACCTGCTCGCGGGTCAGGCCGTAGATGCGCTCATACGCCGGGTTGACGTCCACGCGCCTGAGCTGCGAGTCCCACAGCACCAGGGCGTCCGCGGAGCCGTTGAAGATCGCGCGGTACTGCTCCTCGCTGGCTTTCAGGCTCTCCTCGGCGCGCTTGCGCTCGGTGATCTCGCGGGTGATGGCGAGGATGTGCGGCCGCCCGGCGATGTCGGCCTTGCACAGGATCACCTCGTCCCAGTGCAGCGAGCCGTCCTTGTTGCGGCGGCGCCACTCGACCTGGACCCGCTCGCCCTCCTTGGCCTTCCCGATCCACCGCACCGCCTCGGCTTCGGTGTAGGGATGCTCGCCGGAGCTCAGGTCGCCGACGCGCAGGCGCAGCATCTCCTCGCGGCTGTAGCCGTACATGCGGCAGGCGCGCGGGTTGACGTCGACGATGGCGCCGGTGTCCCAGTCGTGGATGAAGATGGCGTCCTCGCTCGCCTCGAAGATCGAGCGGTAGCTGGCCTCGGAGCGGCGGCGCGCTTCGTCGGCGCCCTGGCGCTCGATCTCCGCCGCCGCCCGGGCGGCGAAGATCTTCAGCACCGACTCGACGAACTGGCGGTTGGCGAGCGGGCGGCGCGACACCACCGCCACCAGTCCGAGCGCCCGACCGCCCGAGTCCATGAGGGGGAACGCCGAGTAGGAACGCACGCCCATGCGGGCGAACATGTTGTCCGAGGGGAAGAGCTCGGTGACCCGGTCCGGGAAGAACTGGAACTCGCGGCCCACCACCAGCCGGCACGGCGTGCCTTCGAGCGCGTAATCGATGTTGTCCTGCAGGCCGCCGTCGACCCACAGCGCCAGGGTGCGCATCGTCTCCCGCTGCGACCCGAAACGTGCGATGAAGGTCACGTCGACGCCGAGGATGGCGGCCAGGTAGCGCGCCAGCTCGCGGAACACCGCGTCTCCCTCGGCCGTGGAAACGGCGAGCGCCGCGTCGCGCAGGGCATCCTCGACGCGCTTGCGGTCGGTGATGTCGGTGGCGATGCCGCACACGGCGTAGGGCACGCCCTGGCTGTCGAGCAGGGGGAACTTGACCGAGACGTAGGTGTGGAGGCCGTCCAGCAGCTGGGCGGTCTCCTCGAACTGCTGGGCCTCGCCCGCCTCCAGCACGTCGAGATCGGAGGCCCGGTAGTGGCGCGCCATGTCGGGGCCGAACAGGTCCTCGTCCTTGTGCCCGAGGATCTCGTGCTCGCGCTTGCGCAGCAGGCACTGGAAGCGGCGGTTGGCGAACACGTAGCGCCCCTGCCGATCCTTGGCGAAGACCAGCGCGTTGGCGTTGTCGAGGATCTGGGTGAGCCGCGCCTGGGTGTCGCGCAGGGCCTGTTCCGCGCGCCACAGGTGCGACAGGTCGCGCACCCGCAGCAGCAGGCGGGTGGCGTCGTCGAGCCGCACGGCCTCCATGTGCACCAGCGCCTCGACGGGCCTGCCGTCGCGCGCCTGGAACTGCCACTGGAACCACTGCGGCAAGCCGGCCAGCGCGCTGGCGGCGCGCTCGCGCGCGGACGCCGCCGAATCGCTGCCGTCGGGCTGCAGCGGCGGCGACAGCACGAGCGGGGGGCGCCCGACGAGTTCCTTGCGCTGGAAGCCGAACAGGCGGCACGCGGCGTCGTTGCAATCGACGATGTCCTCGGCGAGCACGAACACCGCCAGTTCGGCGTCGCCGAACAGGGACTCGTAGGCTTCGGTCGCGCGTTCGATGCGGCGCATGATCGGATGTTGGAGGACGCTCGCCATGGCGCCAGTCTAGCGGCCGGCCCGGCTGCGCGGGCCGACTGTTACCCGGCGGTTACCACTGAAACACGCGGGTTACATGCCGCCCGCCGCGCCCTCAGGACCCCTCGCCGGCGGGCACGAACATGTAGCCGGCGCCGCGGACCGTGCGGATGATGCGCGGCTGATCCGGGTCGGCCTCGATCTTCTTGCGCAGGCGGGCGATGCGGATGTCGATCGAGCGGTCGAACGGCTCCCATTCGCGGTTTCGCGTCAGCGTGAGCAGGCGGTCGCGCGAGAGCACCTGGTTCGGGTGCTCGACGAAGACCTTGAGCAGGTCGAACTCCATGCTGGTGAGGGCGACCGGCTCGCCGTCGGCGCCGTAGAGCTGGTGCGCGGCCAGGTCGAGCTGGCAGCTGCCGACCGGCAGGCGGGGCGCCGCGGTCCTGGCCGGCGCCGCGCCGCCCTGGACCCGGCGCATGACGCTCTTGAGGCGCGCGCGCAGCTCGCGCGGGTCGAAAGGCTTGGCGATGTAGTCGTCGGCGCCCATCTCGAGCCCGACGATGCGGTCCACGGTTTCGCCCTGGCCCGTGACCATGATGATGCCGAGGTCGTAGCGTTCGCGCAGCCAGCGCGCCAGCGTGAGGCCGTCCTCGCCGGGGAGGTTCACGTCCAGCAGCACGACGTCGGGCACGCGCGCGGCCAGCGCCTTGCGCATCGCCGCGCCGCCGTCGGCCTCGGCGACCTCGTAGCCGTGCTCCGACAGGTATTCCATCAGCATGCCGCGGACGTCGCGGTCATCCTCGACGATCAGCACGCTGCCGCTGGCCGGCATCGGCCTCCTCCGTTCTTCGACGTGCCCCGATTATAGCCGCTGCGGTACCGCCGCGGCCGCTCGCGCCGCGCCGCAACAAAGCGAAACAAAGTGTTTCCGGCGCGACATGGACCGATTACGCGCGGTCTCTAGGATGCGCACCGTGCCTGCCGCACAGGGCGGCGGGAGTCGATCCATCCCATGTCAATCATCGAAGGAGAAGAGCAGATGAAAACGAAGGCAATCACGGCCGCCGTGCTGGCGGCAATCCTGGGCGGCGCGGCCGCGGCGGCGTCGGCAGACGGGTGCGCGGGTCTCGGCCGCGCCCGCGGCGCCGAGGCGCCGGCCCCCGCAGTGACCCACGGCGACGCCTACGTGGTCTATCCGGAGGCGAGCCCCGAGATCTATCCGGCGCCGGCGTACGTCGCCTATCCGGAAGCCAGCCACGTCGCGTTTGCCGACGGCGAGCGGCTGCGGTTCGACGATGCGGCGGGCGCGACGCCGCTGACGGCGCGGGCGCTCGCGGCGTGCGCCGACGCGCTGGACCGCCTCGCCGCGCTGCGCTGAGGCCGGGACGGTTACATCCGGAAACAAAGTGAGCCGGAACGGAAATCGGCCGGCTACCGGCGCGGCGTAAGGTGCGGGCATTCGGTGCCGGCCTGACGCCGGCGCGGGATCTTCCAAGGAGTGAACCGATGGGACGCGCAATGACTTTCGAGTTTTTCCTCGCACCCGAATCCGCGGTCTGGGTGGACTTCGCCGCGGCGGAGCGTCGCCCGACCCGGGACGTCGCCACCGCGGAAGCCGAGGCCTGGGCGCGGCGCGCGATGGCCGCGAGCGGCTTCGGCGACGGCGATCCGGCGGTCCGCCCCGCTTGCGCGGCGGCCTGATTGTCCGAACCTGGAGGACTGACCATGAAACGCTACCTAATTCTGGGCTACGGCGTGGCGAGCTACGCCGTTTTCTTCCTGACCTTCCTGTACGCGATGGGCTTCGTCGGCAACCTGTTCGTGCCGAAGTCGATCGACGCCGCGCCGCAGGTGCCGTTCCTGAACGCGCTGGTCACCAACCTGGGCCTGCTGGCGCTGTTCGCGATCCAGCACAGCCTGATGGCGCGGCCGGAGTTCAAGAAGCTTTGGACCCGCGTCGTTCCCGAGGCGGTGGAGCGCTCGACCTACGTGCTGGCCTCCAGCCTCGCGCTGATCGCGCTGTTCGGGTTCTGGGAGCCGATGGGCGGCGTCGTCTGGACCATCCGGGACCCGGTGGGGCAGGCGGTGATGTACGCCTTGTTCCTGTCCGGCTGGCTGCTGGTGCTGGTGACGACCTTCCTCATCAACCACTTCGATCTGTTCGGGCTGCGCCAGGTCTGGCTCGCGTTCCGCGGCCGGCCCTACACGCCGCTCGCGTTCGTCACGCCGGGCCCGTACCGGCTGGTGCGGCACCCGCTCTACGTCGGCTGGCTGCTCGCGTTCTGGGCGACGCCGACGATGACGGCCGCGCACCTCACGTTCGCGCTGGCGACGACGGCCTACATCCTGCTGGCGATCCGGCTCGAGGAGCGGGATCTGGAGGCGGTGCACGGCGAGGACTACGCCAACTACCGGCGGCGCGTGCCGATGCTGCTGCCGCGCCTCGCTGGCCGGCGCTCGACCGCGCTCGCCGGCGGACAGTAGGGAGTCCGCCATGGCCGAACGGAATCTGTTGCGCGAGGCCGCCGAGGCGTCCTACGCGGCCGTGCGGCGGCCGACGGCGACACGTGCCGTCGTCGACCCCGCCGCGACCTACGGCGGCACGCTCTCGGTCGGGCTGGCCCCGGTCGTGGCGTGCCTCGCCCAGGCGGTGCTCGAGTTGCTGGCGCACGACCGCGCCGGCCTGACCCCGGAGCCTTGCGGCAGCGTGGCCGAGGCCATCGAGCAGGAAGGACGGCGATGACCCGGCGCACCGCCCGCCCGGGCGTGCGCGCGACGCGGTGGCGTCGCGCCGCCGCGGCAGGGTCCGGTTTCTTCCTCGTCAAGCGGCGGGCGTGGCTGGCGATGCCGGTCACCGCGTGCCTCGCGGGATGAACGTGCCGACGCAAAGGAGCGCGACGATGCTGCAGATCATGCCCCACGTGCGCAGCGCGGGAGACGGACCCACGGTCCTGTGCATCCACTCGAGCGGCGGCTCTTCCCGCCAATGGGACGCGCTGGCGGCGCGGCTCAAGGGAAGCTTCCGCGTGCTCGCCGCGGACCTGCACGGCCACGGGGGCACGCCGGACTGGCCGCTCGCGCGGACGGTGCGGATCGCCGACGAGGCGGATCTGCTCAGGCCGCTCGTGCGCGGCGCCGGGGACGGCGTGCACCTGGTGGGCCACTCGTACGGCGCGGCCGTGGCGTTGCGGCTGGCGCTCGATCACCCGCGGCACGTGCGCAGCGTCGCTCTGTACGAGCCGACGCTGTTCCGCCTGCTGTTCGACCTGGGCGCGGCGCACCGCAACGCGCTGGAGGTGGCCCGCGTCGCGGTGAATTTTCGTCGCCTCGCGCGGGCGGGCGAGCTGCCGGCCGCGGCGGCGCGCTTCATCGAATACTGGGGCGGCGCCGGCGCCTGGGCGGCGCTGTCGCCGCGTCAGCAGCTGGCGGTGGCCCAGCGGATGCCGGCGGTGTGCGACCACTTTCGCGCCCTGCTCAACGACGACACCCGCGCCGCCGGGTTCCGGCGGATTCGCTGCCCCGTGCTGTACCTGACCGGCAGCGCGAGCCCCGCGCCGGTGCGAGCGATCGCCCGCAGGCTGGAACGCGAGCTCGCCCACGCCGAGTTCGCCGAGCTGCCGGGCCTCGGGCACATGGCGCCGGTCACGGACGCCGGCGTGGTCAACCCGCGGATCGAGGCGTTCCTGCGGGCGACGTCCGGCGGCGACGCGAAGCGGGTGGCGCGACATGCCCCCGCGCCGACGCCGGTGGCCGCGTGAGCGCGCCGACGGAAACGGGAGACGACGCGTGAATGCCGGGATGAAGCGGTCCACCGGACGGTGGTACTGGCTCGTGATGGTCGCCTTGCTGGGCGCCGAGGCGCTGGGCTGGGCGGCGGGAGGCCCGGCCGCGATGGCCCTCGGCGGGGTCCAGGTGCTTCACTACCGGTGGCGGGAACGCGCGCTGCGCGCCTTCCCGGTGCAGGTCCGGCTTGCCTACCTCGTGCTGCTGGCGGCCGGCCTGTGGCCGCCGCTCGCGTTCGTCCACGGGATCCAGCTGGCGGGCACCCTGGCCCTCGTGCTGGGGGGCTATTGCCCGCTGGCGCGCCTGCTCGCGCTGGCGCCCTGGAACCGGCCGCAACCGCTGTCGCTCAGGCTGCTCGGCCGCGCGTTCATCTCGCGGCCGAGCGCGGGGACCATCCTCGAGTCGCTCTACGGGAGCGCCGGCGCGCGCTGAACCCGCGCAAGGCCGTTACGAAACGGGCGGGCCGAGCGCCGCCTCGACCTCGGCGAAGCTGCGGGCGACCTCCGGCGTGTCGAGCGCCTCGCCGAGCTGACGCGCGATCTGGGTCGCCGAGAACAGGCCGCGCAGGACCTCGCGGCCGGTCTCGTCCACTTCCACCACGGCGGCATGCTGGCGGCCGGCGCGCTTGAGCGTGGCGACGATGTGCCCTACCTTGGCGGCGCGCACGTCCTCCAGCGCCAGCGCCTCCAGATTCTCCTGCGGGGTCATGATGTCGCGCACGCGAATTTCGCCGCGCGTGATGCCGCGCGCCTGGGTGATCTGGATCGGCTTCTCGCCGAGGATGTCGGTGGCGGTGATGATGCCGAGCAGCTGGTTGTTCACGTCCACCACCAGCAGCAGCCGCACGCCGCGGCGGATCATGACCCGGTTGGCGTTCTCGATGGACCCCTCGGGATCGATCGTGACCGCCGTCACCTGCCGGAGGTCCGTCATCACCTGGACCGCCGGATCGTCCAGCTTGACCCGCTGCGGCAGGTGCTGCGTGGGCCGCGCGAAGCAGGTCTTGGGCTTGATCTGCCGCGAGGCGAGAGGGGCGTAGTCGCGAGCCATGGGTTTTCTCCTTGCGTGATTCGCGCCGCCGGCCATGCCCGCAGCGCATACCCCCAATGATGTATCAGATGCCGCGCGCGGGAAAGGGCGGGGGCCCGGTGGGGTTTGACTTAGATTAAGACGCTGCACTGCGGAATGGGCTTCACTGCCGGGGTGGCGTCACGCTGAGTCGAGCATGGATCCGATCCCGCTGCGCGAAACCTTCTGGAACATCCCTCCCTGGGCCGTCGTCGGCATCTACGTCGGCGGCGCGGTGGCGGTCGTCGCCTGTTTGCGGGGAATCCACCGGCGCATCGCGGTGTGGCGGGCGGGCGGGCCGGAGATGCGTTTCGACCGCCTTGCCGAGCGCACCATGCGGCTCGTACGCGAGGCCTTGATGCAGGCGCGCATCCTGTCGCAGACATACCCCGGCGTGATGCACGCCACGATGTTCTGGGGTTTCCTGGCCCTTTTCACCGGCACCGTGATCGCCACCATCGACTGGGAGGTCACCCGCCTGCTGTTCGACTTCCGGCTGCTGCAGGGGCCGTTCTACCTGCTGTTCGAGGTCACGCTGGATCTGCTCGGCGTGTTCCTGGCGGTCGGCCTCGGCATGGCGGCGTGGCGGCGGTTCGTGCGGCGGCCGGCGCGGCTGGAGCCGGCCGGAAAGTTCGCCTACGCGCTGGCGGTGCTGTTCGTGATCGCGGTCACGGGATTCCTGATCGAGGGCGCGCGGCTCGCCGTCGTGCAGCCGCCGTGGGCGGCATGGTCCCCGGTGGGCTGGGGCCTGGCGCAGGCCATGCTCGCGACCGGGGCGGGCGAGGGCGCGCTGCGCTCCCTGCACCTTTCGCTCTGGCTCTTCCACGCCGTTCTCGTGCTGGGGTTCATCGCCTTCATCCCGCAGACCTTCTTCGTGCACCTGGTGGCGACCCCGCTCAACATCTTCTTCGCCAAGCTCGCGCCGCGCGGCGCGCTGCCGAAGATCGACAACCTCGAGGAGCAGGAGAGCTTCGGCGTCGCGGAAATGGCGCAGTTCTCGTGGAAGCGCCGCCTCGATTTCGACGCCTGCGTCGAGTGCGGGCGCTGCCACGACGCCTGCTGCGTGCAGAAGGCGGGCGGCGTGCTGAGCCCGAAGCGCATCATCGGCAAGCTCAAGCGCGAGCTCGCCGCGGCCGAGCCGCGGCCGCTGCATGGCGAGGTGATCGGCGCCGACGAGCTGTGGGCGTGCACGACCTGCTCGGCGTGCGTGCAGGAATGCCCGGCGCGCATCGACATCGTCGACACGATCGTCGACCTGCGGCGCTACCTGGGCCTGAGCGAGGGCGCGTTCCCCGGCAGCGCCGCCCAGACCCTGAAGAACATCGAGCGGGCCGGCAACCCGTGGGGCCTCGACCCCGGCGCGCGGCTGGCCTGGGCCGACGGGCTCGACGTGCCCGTCGCCGAGCCGGGGCGTCGCGTCGATTACCTCTACTGGGTGGGCTGCGCCGCCGCCTACGACAACCGCAGCCAGAAGATCGCCCGCGCCGTCGTGCGGCTGCTGAAGGCGGCGAATGTCTCGTTCGCGGTGATGGCGGAAGAGCGCTGCCATGGCGAGGTCGCCAGGCGCCTGGGCGAGGAGTACCTGTACCAGACGCTGGCCGCGGAGAACATCGGCCATCTGCGGCGGTACCGGTTCGGCAGGATCCTCGCGCACTGCCCGCACTGCCTGAACACGCTGAAAAACGAGTACCCGCAGTTCGACGGCGGCGCGTTCGAGGTCGTGCATCACAGCTCGCTCATTGCCGAACTGGCCGGTAGCGGGCGGCTGCCGGCGCGCGCCGCCGCGCCCC
>CAZGTK010000046.1:0-11405 GCA_964528415.1 uncultured Burkholderiales bacterium
GCGATCAGCGCGCTGGCGGCGACCCACACGCCGAGAAACACACCCAGGCCGAACAGGGGCCGCCACTCGCCGCGAAGCCCTGTCGCCACGGCGGCGGCAATGATGCTCACCGCAAGGGCCCAGCGCAGCCGCAGCGCCAGGCGCCGAACGCCGTCGCGTCGCCAGCGGGCGAGAGGGCCGGCAGCCATGAGGAACAGCGCCGGCGCCATCAGCGGCGCGAATACGGCGTCGAAGTAGGGCGCGCCGACCGAGAGCTTGCCGAGCCCGAGCGCGTCGAGCACGAGCGGGTAGAGGGTTCCCAGCAGCACCGCGGCGGCCGCCACCAGGAGCAGCGCGTTGTTGGCGAGGAGCAGCGCCTCGCGCGACAGCGGCATGAATCCCTGCGGGGCCGCGGCGACCGATCCGCGCCGCCAGTACAGCGCCAGCGGAACGCCGACCGCCAGCGCCAGCAGCCCGAGGATGAAGAGCCCGCGCTGCGGATCGTTGGCGAAGGCATGGACCGAGGAGAGCACGCCGGAGCGGATCAGGAACGTGCCGAGCAGGCTCAGCGCGAACGCGGCGATCGCCAGCAGCACGCTCCAGCGCGCGAGCGCGCCGGTGCGCGCGGTCACCGCCAGCGAGTGGATCAGCGCGGTGCCGGCCAGCCACGGCATCAGGGAGGCATTCTCCGTGGGGTCCCAGAACCACCAGCCGCCCCAGCCGAGCTCGTAGTACGCCCAGTAGCTGCCGAGAGCGATGCCGAGCGTGAGAAAGCCCCACGCCGCCAGCGCCCAGGGGCGCGCGCGCCTGGCCCAGGCATCGTCATCGTCGGGTTCCAGCAGCGCGGCGACGGCGAAGGCAAACGCCACGGCGAAGCCGACGTAGCCCATGTACAGCAGCGGCGGGTGGATCACCATCGCCGGATCCTGCAGCAGCGGATTCAGGTCGCGGCCCTCCGGCGCCGGCGGGAACAGCCGGCCGAACGGGTTGGACGTGAAGAGCAGAAACGCGCCGAAACCGGCGTTCACCATGCCGAGCACGGCGAGCGCGCGCAGGTGCAGGCGCGGCGCCGACGCGCGCTCGAGGACGGCCGCCGCTGCGGTCCAGCCGGAGAGCATCAGCAGCCACAGCAGCAGGGAGCCTTCGTGCGAGCCCCACGTCGCGGCGAAGCGGTACGCGGCGGGCAGGCGCGAGTGGGAATGGTCGGCGACGTTGGCGACCGAGAAGTCGTTGGCGACGAACGACCAGGCCAACGCGCCGAAGGCGACCGCCACGCAGGCGAACTGCAGCGCGGCGGCGCGCACGGCGACGCTGGCCCATGCGGGCGCCGGCCGGGCGCCGGCCGCGTACGGGGCCGCCGCCAGCAGCGCCGCGGTGGCGAGCGCGAGGGCGAGGGCGATCTGGCCGATCTCGGGGATCATCGGTTCGGGCGCGGCGGAGCGGCCGCCAGCGGGCGCGCGTCCATCTTAGCCGGGCGCGGCGCGATCCGTCAGAGCACCAGCGGCTGCGCGAGGTCGGCGCCGTCGAGGATCCACGCGAGCAGGCGGTCGAGCTGCTGGCCGGCCGACGGCGCCAGCGCCGCCCCGGGGTGGCGCACGCGATGGCTCGCGAGCAGCCCGCGCCGGCGGAAGAGCTCCTTGCGCACCGCGACGCCGGGCTGCTGTTCGAACACGATCAGCGGCAGGAAGCGGCGGTAGATCTCGCGCGCGCGGGGCCAATCGCCGTCGCGCGCGGCGGCCGTCAGCGCCAGCAGCACCTCCGGAAAGGCGAAGCCGGTGTTGAACCCGTCGCTGCCCTGCTCGAGGTCGAACAGGCCGTAGAGCGCGCCGAGTCCGGTCAGGATCGGCAGCGGCCGCCCGAGGAGCCGCCGCAGGGCCTCGATGCGCGCCGGCGTCGGCAGGCCCTCCTCCTTGATGCACGCCACGGCCGGAACCTCGGCGGCGATACGGGCGATCAGCGGAACCGGCATGTGCACCTGGGTGGACGCGGGGTGGTCCTGGAGCACGAGCGGGATGCCGGCGGCCTCGCCGACGCGGCGATAGTACTCGAGCACCCGCTCGTCGCTCGGGACCGGCTCGTGCGAGGGTGCCACCATGACCGCGGCGGCGCCGCGCTCGCGCGCCATGGCGGCCAGGTCGACGCTGGCCCGGGAGCCGGGGTGGCTCGCGCCGACGATCACCGGCATGCCGACCGCGGCCTGGACCGCCGCCGCGACGCAAGCCTCGCGCTCGGCGTCGGTCAGGCGGTTGGACTCGCCCAGCACGCCCAGCACGGTGACGCCCTGCACGCCGACCCGCGCCATGAAGCGGACGGTGCGCTCGAGCGACTCCAGGTCGAGGGACTCGTCGTCGTGGAACGGCGTCGGCAGGATCGGCACGACGCCGCGGAAGTCAAAGGCCGGCATGCGGCCGAATTTAGCCGCTCGCGCCGCTTTCGCCAAGCTCCGCCTCGCGCAGCACCTTCATCTGGAACAGCGCGTTGCGCTCCTCCTCCTCGAGCGCCGACTGGATCTCGCGGATCTTGGCCCGGTACATCGGGATGATGTTGTACCTGAGCGCGTTGACGCGCTTCTGCGTCTTGCGCTGCTCGATCAGCAGGCGCCAAAGCGCGGTTTCGGCCTCGCCGAGCCGCGCCAGCAGCACCGCCATGGCGGCCAGGCTGGCGCGCGCCCGGTCGAAGCTCGGGTCGGTCCACATCAGCGCCACCGCGTTGAGCGGACGCGGCTCGGCCTCCACGGCGGGGTATTCGACGCCGACGTGGGAGCGCGGCAGGATGTTGACCGCCAGCGCCGGCGGCATCGCCACGGCCTGCTGCGCGAGGACGTGGCTGCCCATGCGGATGTGCGCGATCGCGAGCCAGCGGTAGGCTTCGGTGACGGCCTCGGCGGCTTCGCGACGCAGGCTGCGGTACTGCTTGAGCCGCTCCTGGACGACGCGCGTGAGCAGTTCGCGCTTGCGCTCGAGCATGTCGTGGCCCTGCTCGAGGAAGCGGCTCTGCCGCCGGAGCTGCAGCAGGGCGCTCTTGGTCGGCGCGACCTTAAGCTGCTGCTTCACGGGGGGGCGGCCTGGAACCGGTGGTGGCGGCGGATCTCGTCCTCCGACACCCGCGTGAGCGACTCGGGCGGCAGCAGCGAGAGCACTTCCCAGCCCGCCGCCAGCGTGTCGAAGATCGTGCGGTCCTCGGATTCGCCCTGGCCGACGAAGCGCGTCTCGAACGCGTCGGCGAAATCGAGAAAGCGGCGGTCGCCCTCGGAGAGCTCCTCGGCGCCGATGATGGCGGCGAGGTTGCGCACCTCGAGCGCGCGCGCGTAGGAGGCGAACAGCTGGCTCGCCACCCGCGGGTGGTCCTCGCGCGTGTAGTTCTTGCCGACGCCGTCCTTCATCAGCCGCGACAGCGACGGCAGCACCGCGACGGGCGGGTAGACGTGCCTCGCCTGCAGGTCGCGCGCCAGCACCACCTGGCCCTCGGTGATGTAGCCGGTGAGGTCCGGAATCGGGTGCGTGATGTCGTCCGAGGGCATCGTCACCACCGGGATCTGGGTGATCGAGCCCGCGCGCTCCTTGATACGGCCGGCGCGCTCGTAAATCTCGGCCAGATCCGAGTACAGGTAGCCGGGATAGCCCTTGCGCGAGGGCACGTCGCCCTTGGCCGTGGCGACCTCGCGCAGCGCCTCGGCGTAGTTGGTCATGTCGGTCAGCACCACCAGCACGTGCAGGTCGAGGTCGAAGGCGAGGAACTCGGCGGCGGTGAGCGCGGTGCGCGGCAGGATCAGACGCTCGATCGGCGGGTCGTCGGCGAGGTTGGTGAACATCACCACCTGGCCGAGCACGCCGCTCTGCTCGAACTCCTCCTGGAAAAAGCGCGCGTCGGCGTGCGACACGCCCATCGCCGCGAACACGACCGCGAAGCTGCCTTCCTCGCCGGGCAGACGCGCCTGGCGGACGATCTGCGCCGCCAGGCGATTGTGCGGCAGGCCCGAGCCTGAGAAGATCGGCAATTTCTGACCGCGCACCAGAGCGTTCATGCCGTCGATGGCGGAGACGCCGGTCTGGATGAACTCCCGCGGGTAGGCGCGTGCGGCCGGGTTGACCGGCGCGCCGTTCACCGGCCGCTTGAGCGCCGACACCAGCGGCGGGCGCCCGTCGCGCGGGACGCCGACGCCGCTGAACACGCGCCCGAGCAGCTCGCGCGACAGCGGCAGCTCGAACGGCTCGTCGAGGAAGCGCACCCAGGTGCGCTCCAGATCGAGGTCGTCGGTGCCTTCGAAGACCTCCACCAGCGTGACCTCCTTGGAGCAGCGGATCACCAGGCCGTTGCGCCGGCGGCCGCGATGGTCCTTCACGACGACGCGGTCGCCCAGCGCCACGCCGGGGACGTTCTTCATGAACAGGAGTCCGCCGCGGGCGGAGGTGGCGGTGCGGAACTCGACGGCTTTCACGAGCGCTTCCTTTGATCAGTCGCCTGGGCGCGGGCGGACGGCCGCCACGCGCCGTGCTCGCATCCCCGGCCCGCCGGGCCGGGGCCCCTGCTCGGTGGCTTGGGCGGTGCGCCCCGAGCGGAGGTGGCGCTGCGGAAATCGACGGCATTCATCGGCGTTGCCTTTCCCGCTGCCGCGTCACGGCGCGCTCTCCTTCGGCCGCGTGTACTCGGTGCGCAGCGCGTCGAAGGCGTCGCGGATCTCGCCGCGCATCGCCTGCAGCTTGTCGATCGCGTCGGAGGGGAACAGCGTCTTGTAGCGGCGCGCCCGCGCGAGCAGCGGCAGCTTGAGCAGCTCCTGCACCGGGATGCCGAGATCGAGCATCGCGACGCCCTGGTGATAGATCTCGAGCAGCAGGTCGAGCAGCAGGAACTGCTTCTGCGGCGAGCAGTAGCTGTCGACCTCGTCGATCGCCGACTGCTGCAGCACGCCCTCGCGCACCAGCGCGGCGCTCTCCAGCGTCCAGCGCTGGGCGGCGGATAGCGCCTCCATGCCGACCAGGTTGACGATGCGCGAGAGCTCCTCGGCCTGCGCCAGCAGCGACAGCGCCTCGGCGCGGCGCGCGCTCCAGAGGCCGTCGACGTTCTCGTGCCACCACGTCGCGGCCGGCTCGACGTAGCCCGAGAAGCTCTCGGTCCAGTCGACCGACGGGTAGTGGCGGGCGTCGGCGAGCGATTTCGACAGCGCCCAGAACGCCTGGATGATCTCCTTCGTGTGGCTGGTGACGGGCTCGGAGAAGTCGCCGCCGGGCGGCGAGACGGCGCCGATCAGGGTGACCGAGCCCACCTCGCCGCCGAGCGTGTGCACGCGCCCCGCGCGCTCGTAGAACGCCGCCAGGTGCGAGGCGAGATACGCCGGGTAGCCTTCCTCGACCGGCATCTGCCTGAGCCGCCCGCTCACCTCGCGCAGCGCCTCGGCCCAGCGGCTGGTGGAGTCGGCCACCATCACCACGTCGAGGCCCTGGTCGCGGAAGTACTCGGCGATCGTGATGCCGACGTAGACCGACGCCTCCCGCGCCACGACCGGCATGTTGGACGTGTTCGCCACCAGCAGCGTGCGCTCCATCAGCGGGCGCCCGTTGTGCGGGTCGGTGAGCTCGGGCATGCTCTCCAGCACGTCCACCAGCTCGTTGCCGCGCTCGCCGCAGCCGACGTAGATCACGATCTGGGCGTTGCACCAGCGCGCGATCTGGTGCTGCAGCACGGTCTTGCCGGCGCCGAACGGGCCCGGGATCGCCGCCTTGCCGCCCTTCACCACCGGGAAGAAGGTGTCCAGGATGCGCTGGCCGGTGACGAGCGGCAGCGTCGCCGGGTCGCGCCGCGCGTAGGGCCGCGGCACGCGCACCGGCCAGCGATGGTAGAGCGCGAGCTTGCGGAAGCCGCCGTCGGCGCCGCGCACGCGCGCGACCGCCTGCTCGATCGCGTACTCGCCGGCGGGCGCGAGGTCCTCGAGCGTTCCCGCCACGTCGGGCGGCACCAGGATGCGGTGCCGGATGCTCGCGGTTTCCTGCACGGTGCCCAGGGTCATGCCGCCGTGAACGCTCGCGCCGACCTTGAGCGCGCCGTCGGGCTCGAACGGCCAGCGCCGCTCGCGATCGAGCGACGGCACCACGAGCCCGCGCTCGATGTGGTCGCCGGACAGCGCGGCGATGCCCGCCAGCGGCCGCTGCACGCCGTCGAAGATGGCGCCGAGCAGGCCGGGGCCCAGTTCCACCGACAGGGGATGGCCGAGCGCCTCGCCCGGCTCGCCGGGGCGCAGGCCCTCGGTCGCCTCGTACACCTGCACCGTCGCCCGATCCTCGTCGCGCGCGATCACTTCGCCGACCAGCCCCAGCCGGCCGACGCGGACCTGCTCGCCGATCAGCACCTGCGGCAGCCGCAGCGTCAGGATCGGTCCGTTGACGTCGAGGATCTCGCCGACGGCGCGCTTCGGCTCAGCCATGGGAGAGCGACTCCATTTCGGGCACCGCCGCGAACAGGCGTTCGAGGATCCGGCGGCTGACCGCCTCGCCCGCGCGCTCGATCCGGCCCTCGAACGTGTTGTCGACGCGCAGCGTCTGCGGCCGGTTCATGATCACGGCGCCGCCGCTGCCCTCGCAGGCGGTGTCGAGCAGCTCCAGCCGGCGCCCGGCGGCGAGCGCCGCGCTGATCGCCGCCCAGCGGCCGCCGAAGCGCTGGTGGTCGCGCGCGTTGAGCTGGACGACGACGCCTTCCTCGCCGATGGCCTGCGCGCCGCTCGCGATGAGCCGCTGCAGCGCCGGCAGGTAGGCCTCGTCGTCGGCCGCCAGCGCGGCGAGCCGGCGCCGCACTTCCCCCATCACCGATTGCACCAGCGTCCAGCGCAGCCGGTCGAGCTCGCCCTGCAGAGCGATCTCCGCCGCCTGCACGCGCTGCCGGTGGAGCCGCTCGGCGTCCGCCTTTGCCGCCAGCGTCTCGCGCTCCTCGCGCAGGCGCAAACGCTGGCCGCACTCGCGCAGCAAGCGGTCGCGCTCGCCGGCCGCCTTGTCGAGGTGTTCGCGCACCAGCAGGCGGGCGCGGTTGAGGAGCGCCGACTCGAGGTCGCGAACCTGGCTGTCCATGGTCATGTCGCGCCCCCTTCGAGCGCAGCCTCGCCGAGCAGGCGGCGCACCAGGCGGTCCACTTCCGGCGCGTATTCGTCGGGGCGGGCGAGGGAGGGGATCTCGGTGATGACGATGCGCCCGCCTTCGCCGCGCACCCGCCGCAGCCAGAAGCCGTCGCTGCGGGCGAGGTCCAGCTCGAGAAAGATCAGCGCTTTCTGGTCGCCGCGCACCAGCTCGGCCAGCACGCGCTCGAGCTCGGCGGCGCCGGCGTCCGGATAGGTCTCCGCGCCGATCAGGCTGAAGCCCTGCATCAGCGGCGCGCTGCCCATGGCGATCAGCCGCGTCGCGAGCGGCGCGGGGGCGGCGGCGGGTTCGACGAGGTCCGGCATGGCCGCCTACACCTTGCCGAGCATCAGGATCGAGACCACCAGGCCGTAGATGGCGATGCCCTCCGCGAGGCCCAGGTAGACCAGCGTGCGGCCGAACACCTCGGGCTTCTCGGCCAGCACCGCGAGCGCCGCCGAGCCGACCGGCCCGAGCGCGATGGCGGCGCCGATCGAGGCGAGTCCGGTGGGGATGCCGATGCCGATCAGCGCGAGGCCGAGGCCGACCGACACCTCGGTCGCGCCGCCGGGCGGCGCGGTCTGCGCCATGACCTCCTGCGTTCCCAGCACCAGCACGCCGAGCAGGGCCAGCGCGAAGAGCACGACGTTGGCGCCGAGCGCGCCCTTGATCCAGCGCGGGGGCACCGGCAGCCGGCCGCCGGTGGCTTCCAGCGCCACGCCGAGGCCGATGATGCCGACCACCGTGGCGCCCATGAGAATGACGAGCCAGGTCATGTGGTTCTCCTTTCGTTCGATATGCCCGTGTTCCGCCGGCCCAGGTGCAGCGGCCGGAACTCGCGGCCGTCGCCGCTGAAGAAGCGCGAAAACCCCTCGTAGTACTCGAGCCGCAGCGCCTGGATGGCGACGATGGCGCCTTCCAGCACCATGATGAAGACGTTGCCGACCACGATCGCGACCCAGTGCCCGGCTCCGCCCAGCATCTCGGCGATCGTGAACACCGCCAGCGCCAGCGCGACGTGGTTCAGGCTGAACGCGCCGACGCGCATGAACGAGAGCGTGTTGGCGAAGAATCCGATGGCGGCCTCCAGCGTCTCGATCACGGCCACCATGCCGCGCTCGAAGGCGGTGCCGGGCTGCTCGCGGTAGGCGTTGACGAGGATCGCGGCGGCGCCGGCGCAGCTCGCCAGCGCCGGCGCCGTGCCGAACGCGCCCTCGCGCAGCCAGCCGATCACGCCGGCGACGGCGCCGGCGTACAGCGCGATGCCGGCGACGCCGCCGGCGTCGAGCAGGGCCGCGTGCCAGCCGCGCTGCACGTAGAGGTTGTAGGTCTTGATCAGGGAGGCGACGACGATGAAGCCGACGCCCCAGTACACGGCCAGCAGCAGCATGCGCATGGGATCCTGCAGCGGCGACATCCATACCGGGTGGATCAGGTGCTCGAAACCGAACACGCTGCCGTAGAGGAAGCCGAACAGCACCGAGCTCAGGCCGGCGCTCACCATCAGCACCCGCGCCGCCGCGAGCGGCCCGCGCAGCGCGAGCCCGAGCGCGGCCAGGACCGCGCCCTGGCCGACGTCGCCGAACATCATGCCGAACATAAGCACGAACGAGACGGCGAACAGCACGGTCGGGTCCACCTCGCCGTAGCGCGGCACGCCGTACGTCTCCACCAGGCGGGCGAAGCTCTGGAACAGCGCCGGCTGCCGCACCACCGAGGGCACCAGCGGGCGCTCGTGCGGCTCGGGCTCGCGCAGCTTGAGCAGGTAGGGGCGCGCCAGATGGCGGTCGAGGGCAAGGCGCAGCTTCCCGGCGTCGCGTTTCGGCACCCAGCCGGTCATCAGCACCAGGCCGCCGCGGCCGCGGGAGGCGCTCTGGACCATGTCGGCGTAGGGCGCCGCCAGGGCGAGCGTGACCTCCGCCTGCTCCAGCTCGGGCCAGAAGCGGGCCTTGGTCTCGTCGCGCACCGCGCACGCGGCCTGCGCCTTCTCGCGGCTCTCGTCGAGGCGCCCGCCCAGCTCCTCGCGCGCCTTCTGCGGGTGCATGCGCAGCTCGGGCGGCACGTCCACCGCGTGGAAGCCCGCGGTGTGTAGCAGCGAGGTGATCTCGCCGCTGCGCCCGGTGGGGCCGACGATGACGCAGTGCTCGACGCCTTCGCCGGTGCCGAAAACGCTGACAAAGAAGCCGGCCAGCGCCAGGGCCTCGCGCAGCCGCGGCAGGTTGGGCGCGGGCACCGTGCCCACGCGCACGTCGAGGAAGCGGTGCTCGGCCAGCAGCGTGCCGAGGTCCAGGTCGAGGGAGGCGAAGGTCTCCAGCGTCTGCAGCAGCTGCGCGTAGCGGCGCTGGTCCTCCTCGGCGCGGCGCACGCTCTCGCGCGTGTCGAAGCACGCGCTCCAGACCTCGCCGAGGCGATCGTTGAGCGCCTCCAGGTCCGCGAGCGGCACCGGCCGGGCCGGCTCCGGCACCGTCGCCGCCGGCGCGCGGCCGCAGTGATCGAGGATGCGGTCCAGGCGGCTGCGCGCGCTCAGGTAAGCGTCGCGGTAGCGCTGCTCGCCGGCGTCCGGCAGCGCGCTGCGGTAGCGCTCGGCGGTGTCGGGGTTGAAGGCGCCGCATTCGGCCAGCGCCAGCGAGGCGGCGGGAGCGTCCTCGCGCGTCAGCCAGAGCGAGACGTGCTGCATGGCGAGCGGCCTAAACACCGGTCTCCTCCTCGGGCTCGCGCAGCCGCAGCGCCTGCCGCCGGGTGGCGAGGCTCACGCCCAGCTCCTCGCCCTTGACGATCCCGCGCAGGATGCGCAGGTCGCGCTCGCGCAGGATCAGGTAGGCGAAGGCGCGGGCGAAGGCCGAGCGCGAGCGGCGCAGCACGCGCTCGCACTCGCGGCGCAGCCAGCGCGCCATGCGGGCGTTGACGTCCTCGATCGTGGTGCAGCCGCGGGTCATCAGCTGCAGCGACGCCGGCAGCGCCGCCAGCACGGCCTCCAGCGTCTCGCGGGATGCCAGCGCGCCGAGCGCGCCGGCGCCGAGCCGGTAGCCGCTGGGTATCAGGAGGAAATAGGCCTCTGCCGGCGGCAGCCGATAGACGAAGCGGTAGCGCAGCAGCCAGGTCAGGTTGGTGCCGTCCACCAGCGCCGAAAGCATGCGCCGCATGCCCTCGGGGTCGTGGGAGTGGACCGCCTCGGCGCGCCTGACCAGCCCGCTGAAGAAGCGGCGGTCGAACGTGGTGTCGACGTGGAAGAGGTCGCGCTGCTGCTCCATCACCTGCCGCGCCTGCCGGGCGATCTGCGCGTACGCGGTGTTCTCCAGCCGGCGCAGCATCTCGTTCTCGTTCTCCGCCCGCAGCAGGTCGTCCACCGGCAGCTTCGAGAACGGCCCCATGTCGAGCAGCTGGGCGCGGATCGCGCGCGGGTCCTGGCCCGACAGGCGGCCGCGCACGATGGCCTTGAGATTGATGAGCTCGAACAGGTGCGTCCAGTAGAGCAGGAATTCGCGCGAGCGGCCCGAGAGCGAGCGCGAAAGGACCACGACGTCGTCCAGCAGCAGCGACAGGCGGCGCTGCTCCGTCGAGCGCCGCTCTTCGGCCGGGCTCTCGTCGAGCAGGCTCTCGGCGCGGCAGCGCCGGAACAGCTCCCGCAATTCCTCTCTCGGACGGCCGAGCGCCTGGGCCGCCTGCTGGCGGTCCAGCAGGTGGTCGGCAAACAGGGTCACCCGCGTGTCGAGGTAGGGGTGGGCGACGCGCTGGACCATGGCGCCGCCTAGGACCGGTCGGGATGGAGCAGGAAGGCGAGCGCCTCGTCGACGGCCGCGCTTTCGCGCTCTTCGGCGAGCGAGCGCAACCGCCGCCCGCGCTCGTCGTACTTGCGCTTCAGCTCGGCGATGGCCTGCTCGGCGCGCTCGGCGGCCTGCTTCAGGTAGGGCGCGCGCAGCTCGGCGACGCCCTCGGCGAACTGCTCCTCGGCGCGGCGCGCCTGCGCAAGGGCCTCCTGGATGACGCGCTCGCGCTCGGCGCTCGCCTGGCGCACCTCGGCGTCGGCGCGGGCCTCAGCTTCCAGCAGCCGCTTGAGCAGCTCCTCCATCGTGCGCTCCCCTGGCCTGCATCGGTCTCGTTGTCATTGTCCCGGCGCCGGTGCCGCCGCCTAATCGACGCGGATCTGCACCAGCTCCTCGCCCCCAGGTCCGGCCACGTGCACCGCGCAGGCGATGCAGGGATCGAAGCTGTGGATCGTGCGCAGGATCTCGACCGGCTGGTCGCGCACCGCGAGCTGGTGGCCCTTGAGCGCGGCCTCGTAGGCGCCGTCCTGGCCCTTGGCGTCGCGCGGCCCGGCGTTCCAGG
>CAZGTK010000047.1:0-4130 GCA_964528415.1 uncultured Burkholderiales bacterium
TCAGGTGGGCGTCCGCCATCTCGGTCAGGCGCGAGGACACCAGCACGGCGTCCACGCTCGCCTGCGCGACCTGGGTGGCGTTCCCGACCGCGATCGAGACCTGCGCGCGCGCCAGCACCGGCGCGTCGTTGATGCCGTCGCCGACCATCGCCACGACGGCGCCCGCGCGCTGCAGCCGCTCGACGTAGGCGAGCTTGTCCGCCGGCGTCGCCGCGCCGACGGCCTCGTCGATGCCGAGCTCGCGCGCGACGGCGGCCACGGCTTCGGGCCGATCGCCGGAGAGCAGCGCGACGCGCAGGCCCTGCCGGCGCAGCCGCGCCACGCCATCGGCCGCGTCCGCGCGCAGCGTGTCGCCGAGGGCGAACACCGCGATCCAGCCGGTCTCCCCGCCGAGGCCCACCAGCGTGTCGGCATCACCGGCACCGTCCGCCAGCGAAGGCGGCATGACGCCCGCCAGCTCGGCGACGAAGTCGGGGCGGCCGATGCGCAGCCGCTCGTCTGCGATGCGGCCCTCGACGCCGCGACCCGGGACGTTGGTCAGATCCTCCGCGCGCGGCGGCGCCGCGCCGCGCTCGCGCGCGGCCCGGGCAAGGGCCCCTGCCACGGCGTGCTCCGACCCGCTCTCGAGCGCGGCGGCGAGCGCCAGCGCGTCCGTCGGCGCACGCCCGCCCGTGCAGATCAGCCCGCGCAGCGCGGGCCGCCCCAGCGTCAGCGTGCCGGTCTTGTCGAAGACGACGTGGGTGACGCGCGCCAGGGTCTCCAGCACGTGCCCGCGCGTCACCAGCAGACCGCGGCGCGTCAGCCGGCTGGTCGCCGCGGCGAGCGCGGTGGGCGTGGCGAGCGAGAGCGCGCACGGGCAGGTCACCACCAGCACCGCGACCGTGATCCACAGCGCGCGGGCGGGATCCACGGCGTGCCAACCGAGGTAGACCACGGCCGCCACCACCAGCAGCACGGCCACGAACCAGCCCGCCACGCGATCGGCCAGCGTGGCGATCGGCGGCTTGTGCGCGAGCGCGCGGTCGAGCAGCCGCACGATGCCGGCGAGCACCGTGTCCTGCCCGACCGCCTCGACGCGCAGCACCACCGGGCTGTCGACGTTCACCGCGCCGCCGGTGAGCCGGTCGCCGGTCCGCTTGGCAATCGGCCGGCTCTCGCCCGTCAGCAGCGACTCGTCCACGTTCGTGGCGCCGTCGACGACGCAGCCGTCGGCGGGAATCGTCTCGCCGGGCTTCACCAGCAGATGATCGCCGGGCGCGAGCTCGCCGACCGCGACGGTCTCGTCGTCCAGCGCCGCGGGAAAGCGCGGCAGGCGCCGCGCCAGCGCGGGCAGCACGCGCGCCAGCCGCTCGGTGGCGTCGCCCGCGCGCTGGCGCGCGGTCAGCTCGAGGTAGCGCCCGCCGAGCAGGAAGAACACGAACATCGCCACCGAGTCGAAGTAGACCTGGCCTTCGCCGGTGAGCGTCGCCCAGACGCTGGCGGCGAAGGCGAGCGCGACGCCGAGGGCGACCGGCACGTCCATGCCGACGCGTCCCGCCCGCAGGTCGCTCCACGCGCCGCGGAAAAACCGCGCCGCCGAGAACAGCACCACCGGCAGCGTCAGCACGAGTCCCGCCCAGTTCATCAGCGTCTCGATGTCGCGCGGCATGTCGCCGTCGCCGGCGAGGTAGACCGGCACGGCGTACATCATCACCTGCATGGCGCCGAAACCGGCGACGAACAGCTCCCACAGCGCGCGGCGCCGCTCCTTGCGGTGCACCTCCTCCTGGCGCGCCGGGTCGAACGGGTGCGCGGTGTAGCCGATGGCGGCGATCGCGCGCAGGATCTCGGACAGGCGGATGCGGCTCGCGTCCCAGCGCACGCGCGCGCGGAGCGTCGTGTAGTTGACGTTGACCGAGAGCACGCCCGGCAGCCGGGCGAGGTGCTGCTCGTTGAGCCAGACGCAGGCGGCGCAACGGATGCCTTCCAGGATCAGCGACGCCTCGCGCACGTCGGCGCCTTCGGCGCGCACGAAGCTCGCCTGGACCTGCGGCGCGTCGTAGACGTCGAGCTGCCGGAGGAAATCGGGAACGGTGTCCTGGGGCGAGGCCGGCAGCGCGCTGCGGTGGCGGTAATACTCCGCGAGCCCCGCGCGAACGATGCTCTCCGCCACCGCCTCGCAGCCCGGGCAGCACATCGGCCGGCGCGCGCCGTCGATCACGGCCGCATACGCTGTGCCTGCCGGGACCGGCAGCCCGCAATGTAAGCAGGCGTCGGCGTCGGCCGTGAAATCGGCTGCGGAGTCGGAAACGGTCAAACGGCCATGCCTCGTTGCGGCGGCACCGCTACGCCGCCGAGTGTTGCCCGTGCGCGAGGTCGCGCGCAAGCAAAAATGCGTGCCGGGGGCGCGTGCCCCCGGCTGCTGCTAAATATTAGCAGTGTCTAATATATTACCAGGCAATGCAACCCTGGCGTTGCGTCAGAACCGGTAGCCCACGCCGACGCCGTACACCCACGGATCGATGTCGATGTCGCCGCCGATCGCCGTGCCCGGGACGTTGACGTCGACGCTGACCCAGGTCTTCTGCACGTCAACGTTCAGGTACCAGTTCTTGGTCAGCTGGTAATCGAGACCGACGCGGATCGCCGGGCCGAAGTTGCTGGTATCGATGTCGATCGGCGTGCCGTTCGGCAGGCGCAGGTTGTCGTCCGTGATATAGAACCAAGTCACGCCGGCGCCGACGTAGATGGTCGCTTCCTTGGAGACGTTGAAGTGGTAGTCCAAGGTCAGGGTCGGCGGCAGTTGTTTGATGTCGCCGACCGCGCCGATCGTCGAGACCGAGACGTCGTGCTTCTGCGGGTAGGTCAGCAGCAGCGTGGTGCTGATGTTCGGCGTCCAGAAATAGACGACGTCGCCGGTGACCCCCCAGCTGTTGTCGACGTCGACGTCGAGGCCGGGAGCCACCGAGCCGCTGGTGCTCGGATCGATGTTGGCAATCCGGCCGCGCAGCATCCAGGGGCTCTCGGCGTAAGCCGTGGCCGAAACGAACCCGGCGGCGGCCAGCATTGCAACCAACAAGCGCTTCTTCATGATTCAGATCTCCCCATTTGACGTGACAAGAAACGACCGCATGCCGCGAACCGTCGCGCCATCGGCAATCCTCTGTCACAAATGCTAAGGCCCTGAAGGCGTCAGGGTTTGATTTAGGTCAAACGCCGCCACGATTTGGCGCCGCCGCGCGACGGCTGTTGCGGCAGCGCCACGGCCGGCCGCAGGACGCCGCCGCCCGGGCGGGTATACTTCGAGGCAAAGGCGACCGCCGACGATCGAGCGCCGGCCCCGCGCCACCGCCCGCCATGCCCTCATCCGATCCGCACATGCGCCTGCCCGACGCCTCGCGAGGCGCCCCGCGGGCCGGCGCTCGCGACGGGAAAGCGTGATGCGCGGCACGTCGAGCCCCCTGCTGACCGACCTCTACCAGCTCACCATGCTGCAGGCCTACGTGAGCCGCGGCATGACCGAGACCGCCGTGTTCGAGCTGTTCGTGCGCAAGCTGCCGCCGGGACGCGGCTTCCTGGTCGCCGCCGGCCTCGAGCAGGCGGTCGAGTTCCTTGAGGACCTCCGGTTCGGGCGCGAAGACCTCGACTGGGTCGCCGGCAGCGGATTGTTCCGCGCCGATTTCGTCGATTTCCTCGCGCAGATGCGCTTCACCGGCGACGTCGACGCGATGCCCGAGGGCACGCCGTTCTTCGCCGACGAGCCGATCCTGCGCGTGACCGCGCCGATGCCGCAGGCGCAGCTGGTGGAAACGCGCCTCATCAACCTCGTCAACTTCCAGTCCATGATCGCGACCAAGGCGGCGCGCTGCGTGCTGGCGGCGCCGGGCAAGCTGCTGGTGGACTTCGGCCTGCGCCGCGCGCACGGCGCCGAGGCCGGCATGATGGCCGCGCGCGCCAGCTACCTGGCCGGCTTCGGCGGCACCGCGACGGTGACGGCCGGGCGCGACTTCGGCATTCCGGTTTACGGCACGATGGCGCACTCCTACGTGCAGGCCCACGACGACGAAGGCGGCGCGTTCGAGGATTTTGCGCGCGCGTTTCCGGGCAACGCCGTGCTGCTGATCGACACCTACGACACCGAGGCCGCCGCC
>CAZGTK010000047.1:4140-11361 GCA_964528415.1 uncultured Burkholderiales bacterium
GCGCTGGCGCGCAAGCTCGCGCCCGAGGTCGGCCGCGTGCGCGGCGTGCGCCTCGACAGCGGCGACCTGGCCGACCACGCGTGCAAGGTCCGCCGGATTCTCGACGCCGGCGGCCTCGCCGACACCATCATCTTCGCCAGCGGCAACCTGGACGAGTACCGGCTCGCGGAGATCGAGGCCCGCGGCGCGCCGATCCGCGGTTACGGCGTCGGCACCAGCCTGACGACCTCGGCCGACGCGCCGTACCTGGACAGCGTGTACAAGCTGCAGGAGTACGCCGGCATCGCGCGCCGCAAGCGGTCCGAGGGCAAGGCGACCTGGCCGGGACGCAAGCAGGTCTACCGCCGCCGCGACGGCGACGGACGCTACGCCGGCGACCTGCTCACGACCCTGGACGATCGCGACGACGGCGAGGCGCTGCTCGCGCCGGTGATGCGCGACGGACGCCGGGTCGCCCCGCCGCGGCCGCTGACCGAAATCCGCGACTTCGCGCTGGCGCAGTACGAACGGCTGCCGGCGGCGGTGCGCGCCCTCGAAAACCCCGCGCCCTACGAGGTCGCCGTGTCGGGCCCGCTGCGCCGCCTCGCCGACGAGGTGGACCGGCGCACGCGCTGACGCCGCGACCGCTTGACCGCCGGCCGCCCGGAACTCCATAGTAGCGCGCGTGTCACTCTGGACGGACCCCATGGAACGCCGCGACTTTCTGAAGGCCTGTGCCGCCGGGGCGACGCTGGCCGCGTCCGCCCCGCAGGCGCTGGCCGCGCAACAGGCAAGCCCCCGCTTCTACGCCCGCGCGCTGCTGGTGGATCGCAACGGCGCCGCGCTGGCCGCTTCGTCGCTGAAGCCGGAGACGAATTACATCTTCCACTACCCGTTCGGCGGAACGCCCTGCTTCCTGCTGGACCTCGGCAAGCCGACGCAGCGCGACGTCGAGCTCAAGACCGCCGACGGCAAGCGCTACGTCTGGGCCGGCGGCGTCGGCGCGCGCAGGTCCGTGGTCGCCTTCTCGGCGATCTGCGCGCACAAGCTCGCGTACCCGACGCGGCAGATCAGCTTCATCAGCTACCGTAGCGGCGACGACGGCTCGACGTTCGCGCGCCCCGACACGATCCACTGCTGCGCCGAGCACAGCGAGTACGATCCGGCGAGCGGCGGCCGCGTGCTGGGCGGGCCGGCAAACCAGCCGCTGGCGGCCATCCTGCTCGAGCACGAGCCGGCCACCGACCGCCTGTTCGCGACCGGCACGCTCGGCGGCGAGCTGTTCAACGAGTTCTTCCGCAAGTACGACCTCAAGCTCACCCTGGAGCATGGCTCGGATTCGGCGCCCCGCACGCCGGTGGCCGCGACGGCGCGGGTGTCCGAGCTGGCGGCGTACTGCCAGCAGCGCGTCAACTGCTGAGCCCCGCCACGGCGGGGGCGAGGCATGATCGAGTGGCTGCGCGGCGGTGCGCCCTTCCCGCCCGTGGAGCGGGCGCTGCGCTCGCCCAACGGACTGCTGGCGGTGGGCGGCGACCTCTCGACCGAACGCCTGCTGGACGCCTACCGCCACGGCATTTTTCCCTGGTTCAGCGACGGCGAGCCGATCCTGTGGTGGAGTCCGGATCCGCGCATGGTGCTGTTCCCGGGCGACGTCAAGGTGTCGCGCTCGCTGCGCAAGCGCCTGCGCCAGGGCGGCTACGACGTGCGCTGCGACACCGCGTTCGCCGAGGTCATGGCGGCGTGCGCCGGAGCCCGGGCGGGCCAGCCGGGAACCTGGATCACGCCGGCGATGCGCGAGGCCTATCTGCGGCTGCACCGGCTCGGCTACGCGCACTCGGTGGAGACCTGGATCGACGGGCGGCTGGCCGGCGGCCTGTACGGCCTCGCCATCGGCCGCGCGTTCTTCGGCGAGTCGATGTTCGCGCGTGAAACAGACGCGTCGAAGATCGCGCTGGTGCACCTGGCGCGCCAATTGCATGCGTGGGCGTTCGGCGTCATCGACTGCCAGATGAGCACCCCCCACCTGGCGTCGCTCGGCGCGCGCGAGATCCCGCGCCCCGACTTTACGCGGCTCGTCGGGGAATTGGTAAACTACCCGGATATCAAGGGAAAGTGGGTATTCGATGGCGCAGCTGAATGATTTTCCGCTGTCGGTGCTGCAGTTCTACGCCACGGCGCCCTACCCGTGCAGCTACCTGCCCGGGCGGATGGCGCGCAGCCAGGTGGCGACGCCGAGCCACCTGATCGACACCCGAATCTACAGCGAGCTGGTCCGCTCCGGCTTCCGCCGCAGCGGCGCCTTTACCTACCGCCCGTACTGCGACCATTGCCGCGCCTGCGTGCCGGTGCGCGTGGTGGTGGAGGACTTCCGGCCGACGCGTTCGCAGCGCCGCTCCTGGATGCGGCACGACAACCTGCGCGCGAGCGTGCACAACCTGCACTACAGCGCCGCCCACTACGCGCTCTACCTGCGCTACCAGGCGCGGCGCCACGCCGGCGGCGGCATGGACCAGGACAGCCGCGAGCAGTACCGCCACTTCCTGCTCCAGAGCAACGTCTCGTCCAAGCTGGTGGAGTTCCACGACGACGGCCGCCTCGCCATGGTCAGCATCATCGACGAGCTCTCGGACGGCCTGTCGTCGGTCTACACGTTCTTCGATCCGGACGTCCCGGACGCGAGCTACGGCACCTACAACATCCTCTGGCAGGCGCAGCTCTGCCGCGAGCTCGGGCTGCCCTACCTGTACCTCGGCTACTGGATCGGCGAAAGCCGCAAGATGTCCTACAAGGTCAACTTCCAGCCCATGGAAGGCCTGATCGAAGGTCGCTGGCAGCCGCTCGCGCGACCCTGAGCGGCGCCGGGCCCGCGATGCGCATCCTGATCGTCGAAGACGACAAGACGATCGCCACCAACCTCTACGACTACCTGCAGAGTCGCGGCCACCTGGTGGACGCCGCCGCCGACGGCGTCACCGGCCTGCACCTCGCGGTGACGCAGCCGTTCGACGCCATCGTGCTGGACCTCAACCTGCCGGGCATCGACGGCGCCACGCTGTGCCGCCGGCTGCGCGAGGACGCGCGCCGGGACACCCCGGTGCTGATGCTCACCGCGCGCGACACGCTGGAGGACAAGCTCGCCGGCTTCGCCCACGGCGCCGACGACTACCTGGTGAAGCCGTTCTCGCTGCGCGAGGTGGAAGCGCGCCTGGCGGCGCTGCACAAGCGCCACGCCGGGCGCGTGACGCCGCGCGAGCTCAAGGTCGGCGAGCTGAGCTTCGACCCGCGCACCCTGTCGGTGCGCTTCGGCGGGGCGCCGGTGAAGCTGCCGCCGAAGGGGATCCGCCTGCTGGAGATCCTGATGGGGGAGCCGGGGCGCGTGTTCTCCCGCGCCGAGCTGGAAACGGCGGTGTGGGGCGACGAGCAGCCCACCAGCGACACGCTGCGCAGCCAGATGCACATCCTGCGGCGCGCGCTGACCGCCGCGGGCGGCCGCGACCCGATCGAGACGGTGCACGGCCTCGGCTACCGCCTGGCGGAAGACGATGGCGGTTAGATGGGGCCTGCGGGCCCGCGTCGCGCTGACCATCGCCGTGTTCAGCCTGCTGCTGGTGACGGCCCAGACCGCCACCGTCATCGTTCTCACCGAGCAGCAGGAGGACGAGGTGGTGACCCAGATCCTCGACGCCCAGCTGCGCCCGCTGCAGGACGAGTTGCGCAGCGGCGCCACGCCGCGCCTTCCGTTCAGCGAAAGCCTGCAGGGTTACCTGGTCCGGACGCCCGCCGAGCTCGACCGGCTGCCCGAGGGGCTGCGCGACCTGCCGGTCGGCACGACCGAGTTCGAGCGCGACGGCAAGGAGCTGCACGTCGAGGTGCGGCAGGAGGGCGACGCCCGGCTGGTCCTCGTCTACGACGCGACGCCCCACGAGCAGCGGGTGCACGAGTTCCGCGACGCCATGCTGCTGGCGACGCTGGCGGTGGCGATCATCATCGCGGCCACCGGCTACTGGCTGGCGGGAATGCTGGTGAGCCAGGTCGGCGAGCTGGCGCGGCGCGTGTCCTCGCTCGCGCCGGGCGAGCCGCCGCCGGCGCCGGGCGACTACGCCGACGCGGAAGTGGCGACGCTGGCGACCGCCTTCGCCGGCTACCACGGGCGCACGGCGGAGCTGCTGGCGCGAGAGAAGGAGTTCACCGCCGACGCGAGCCACGAACTGCGCACGCCGCTCACGGCGATCCACACCGGCTGCGAGCTGCTGGCGCACGATCCGGGGCTCGACGAGCGCGGCCGCCGGCGCGTCGAATCGATGGCGCGGGCCGCGGCCCGCATGGACGAATCGATCCGCTCGCTGCTGCTGCTCGCGCGCGAAACCGCGCCGGGCGAGATCGAGCCGGTCAACGTGCGCGACGCGGTGCTCGAGGCGGTCACGCCGCTGCGAGATGCCCTCGATCAGCGGCCGGACGTCGCGCTCGTGGTGGACATCCGGCCGGAGGCCGTGGTGCTCACGCAGCGGGCCGCGCTGGTGCTGGTCGTGGCCAATCTGGTGAAGAACGCCCTCGCGCACACCGTCCGCGGCAAGGTCACCGTGGCGTTCGACGGCGAGGGGCTCGTCGTCAGCGACAGCGGCCGCGGCATCGCCGCCGCCGACCTGCCCCACATCTTCGAGCGCCACTACCGCGGGGCCGGCGCGGCCGGGGACGGCTCCGGGCTGGGCCTCGCCATCGTCAAACGCATCGCCGACCGCTTCGGCTGGCGGGTTTCGGTGCAAAGCGAGCCCGGCCGGGGCAGCTCGTTCCGCATCGTCCTGCCCGGAACCTCACAAAAACTTCACAGCGCCGCGACGCCTGCTTGACGGCCGGCTGCCTACCATGGGCAGCGTCATAAAGGACGGAAAGACGGCTCATGGACGGCGGCAACGCCCGCGCGCTCGGCGCGCAACCCCGGTTCGACGCATCCGATAACGGCTTCTCTGGAGCGGTACTGGCGCGGCGGCGCCGCACTTTCGACGCCGCCGCGACCAGCTTTTTCGCGCTCGAGACGCCCGACACCCGGCCGGAGGCCGAAGCCCTGATCCGCAGGGCGTTCGCCCGCGCCTACGGCGCCCGGATCCAGCGTTTCCTGCCGCTGCTGATGGGGCTGCGCAACGGCAGCGGCCACCTGCTCGCCGCCTGCGGCCTGCGCCACGCCGCGCTGGCGCCGCTGTTTCTCGAAGCCTACCTGCACGAACCGGTGGAGGTCGCGCTCTCCACGGAATCGGGCGAGAGCCTGCGGCGCTGCGACATCGTCGAGGTGGGCAACCTCGCGGTGGCCCGCGCCGGCTATGCACCGCTGCTGATCGCCGCGCTGACGCGGCACCTGCACGCGGGCGGCGAAGGCTGGGTCGTGTTCACGGCCGTGCCCGCCTTGGCGAATTCCTTCCGCCGGCTTGGCATCCCGCTGTCCGTGCTGGCACCGGCGCGGCTCGCGGCGCTGCCTGCGGCGGAGCGTGCCGGCTGGGGCACCTACTACGACAACTCGCCTCACGTCATGGCGTGCCGCGTCGACGACGCGTATCGCGCCCTCGCCGGATGAGCCTGGTGCTGCGGGCGCTGCGACGCCACGCGTTCCACGATCCCGAGAAGTCCGCGCTCGAAGGCATCGAGGCAAGTCTCGGCTACCGCGCCCTCGCCGAGCAGGCCGAGACCGCCGCCCGCGCGCTCGCCGGGATCCGCTGCCTGGGCCTCGCGCTGGAGAACTCCCCGGCGTGGGTCGTTTGCGACCTCGGCGCGATGGCCGCCTCGGTTCCGGTCGTTCCGCTGCCGCCCTTCTTCACCCCGGTGCAGAGCGCGCACGCCCTGCGCGACGCCGGCGTCGACCGCGTCCTCACCGACCGTCCGGCCGCCTTCAGCGAAGCGCTCGCGGCCGCGGGCATCGCTTTCCGGGATTGCGGCACGGTCGCCGTCGCCGGCAAGCTGCTGCGTCTGCTGGCGCTGCCGCTGCCGGGCGTCGCGCTGCCGCCCGGGACCGCGAAGATCACCTACACGTCGGGCACCACGGGAGCGCCCAAGGGCGTCTGCCTCGGCCAATCGCTGCTCGACCGGGTCGCCGCTTCGCTGGTCGACGCCGCCGCCTTCTCGGCCCGGGACCGGCATCTCTGCGTGCTCCCGCTGGCGACGCTGCTGGAGAACGTGGCCGGCGTTTACGCGCCGCTGCTGGCCGGCGCCGCCTGCCTGGTGCCGCCGCCGGCCGAAGTCGGGATGAGCGGCTCCAGCGGCTTCGACGCCGAGCGCCTGCTCGACGACGTCGCCCGCCGTCGAGCAAGCACCGCGATCCTGCTGCCGCAGATGCTGAAGGAAGCGAGCAGCGCCGCGACCCGCGCCGGCGGGCGCATTGCCTCGCTGCGCTTCGTCGCCGTCGGCGGGTCGCACGTCGCCGCGCCGCTGCTCGGGCGCGCGCGCGCCGCGGGGCTCCCGGCGTACGAGGGTTACGGCCTGTCCGAATGCGGCTCCGTGGTGGCGCTCAATGCGCCCGGCGCCGAGCGCGTCGGCGCTGTCGGCCGCCCGCTGCCCCACCTCGGGGTGGCGATCGCGCGCGACGGCGAGATCCACGTGCACGGCGCCGCCATGCTGGGCTACACCGGCGGCAACGCCCCGCAGCCGCCGAACACGGTCGCCACCGGCGACCTCGGTACGCTGGACGAGGATGGCTACCTCCACGTCACTGGACGGAAAAAGAACGTGCTCATCACCTCGTACGGGCGCAACGTCGCGCCCGAATGGGTGGAAGCGGAGATCGAGGCGCAGCCGGGCATCGCCCGGGCCGCGGTGTTCGGCGATGCCCGGCCCTGGTGCGCGGCGGTCGTGACCTCGCCCCTCGCCGGCTCGCCCGAGGGCCGCGCCCGCGTCGACGCACTGATGGCGGAGGCGAACCGGCGTCTGCCCGACTACGCCCAGGTGCGCGCCTGGGTCGCTGCCGACGCGCCGTTCGCCGCCGCGACCGGCGAGCTGACGCCCAACGGCCGGCTGCGCCGGGACGTGCTGTGGCAGCGCTACGGCCAACGCATCGACCAACTTTACGGAGAAGCACTGCATGGCGTTCTATGACGAACTGTCGGCGGCCACCGCGCGCGAGCGCGGCGAGCTCACCGCCGTCGCGTTCATCCGCGACGGCGCGGCCGGGGCGCTCACGCTCGAGGCCTACGTCGAGTTCCTGTCCCAGGCCTACCACCACGTCAAGCACACGGTGCCGCTGCTGATGGCCTGCGGCGC
>CAZGTK010000048.1:0-11305 GCA_964528415.1 uncultured Burkholderiales bacterium
CCTCGCCGATGACGCCGTAGCCGGCGCGCTGGCTGTAGGGCCCGGTCTGGCCGAAGCCGCTGATGCGCACCATGACGAGCCTCGGGTTCAGCGCCGACAGTTGCGGGTAGCCGATCCCCCACTTCTCGAGCCCGCCGGGGCGGAAGTTCTCCACCACCACGTCGGACTTCTGCGCCAGCTCGCGGATGACGTCCTGCCCCTCGGGCTTGCGCAGGTCCACCGAGATCAGCGCCTTGTTGCGGAAGATGCTGGCGGCGTAGAGCGACTTGCCGTGGAAGCGCTTGCCCATCGTGCGCACCGGGTCGCCCTCGGCCGGCTCGACCTTGATCACCTCGGCGCCGAAATCGACCAGCAGCCGACCACAGAACGGCCCGGCGACGGTGGAGCCCATCTCCAGCACGCGATAGCCCGTGAGCGGTCCTTCGGCAGGCGGTTGCGTCACCGTCGTGGCTCCTTCTCTAGAGGACGTACTTCTGGTAGCGCTGCAGGAAAGCCTTGGCGCTGCGCATGTTCTCGCGCCGCAGGCTCTCGGCCGCCGCGGCGTCGCCGGCCCGCATCGCCGCCAGCACGGCGCGATGCTCCTTGAGTCCCACCTCCGCGCGGCCGGGCAGGATGATGATGCGGCGGATCAGCACCTGCGTCTTCTCGTAGATGCTGTCGAGCATCTGCGCCAGCACCGGGTTGCGCGCCGCCTCGATCGAGCGGCGGCGGAAGCGCTCGTAGCCGGCGATGAAGGCGTCGAA
This sequence comes from uncultured Burkholderiales bacterium, assembly GCA_964528415.1. Classification (GTDB taxonomy): domain Bacteria; phylum Pseudomonadota; class Gammaproteobacteria; order Burkholderiales; family UBA6910; genus DATIUV01. The sequence goes on from CAZGTK010000048.1 coordinate 744, forward strand.
GTCGCCCTCGCGCACGCGCTCTTCCATCGGCGCGCCGAACAGCTCGACCAGGTCCTGCCATGATTCGGGCGGCACGTTCTGCGTGGCGAGGCGCACGCACAGGCCTTCCAGCACCTCGCGCAGGTCGTAGATGTAGAACACCTGCGAGAGATCCAGCCGCGCCACGACCGCGCCGCGGTTGGGAATGCGCTCGATCAGCCCCCGGCTCTCGAGCGCGGCGAACACCTCGCGGATGCGCGTGCGCGGCACGCCGAATTCCTGCGCCAGATCCTGCTCGCGCAGCTTGGCGCCGGGCGCGATCTCCTGGCGCGCGATGCGCTCGCGCAGCACCTGCAGCATGTCGGCCGCGCGGCCGCGACCGCCGCCGGCGCCGGCGCCGGAACGGCGTGCGTGCGGCTTGCCGCGGGACAGCGTCACCACCTTGTCCGCCATGGCTATCGGCACCTCGAGGGGAATGCCGTGACCGTAGCGCCGGCCTCGAATGTTGTCAACAATCTTGTTGACAAAAGTGTTACTGCGGCGCAGCAAGCGTTGACCGATCCGGTGCGTGGCGCGACACGCGTACTTTAACTATAAGTTTTTTCATTACTTGTTAATTAGCAAGTACCCACTCACAAACGCTGCGGAAGCCGCCACGCCCGCTGCGTTGACACCCCGTCGGGCCGCCGTGTACCGTCATCCGGTCACCTCTTCAGGAGCGTCCGATGGCTGCCCCCAGCGCCCCGCCGCCGCCCTTCCCCGAATGGATCGGCCGCCAGGAAACCGCCCGCGACGAGGTTGCCGTCGGCCGCGTCAACGCGCTCGCGGCGACGCTCGATCTGGACCCCGCGTACGAGGAAGGCGACGAGCTCCCGCCGGGCTGGCACTGGATCCTGTTCAACCCGATCGCGCGCATGAGCGCGCTCGGCCCCGACGGCCACCCGCGCCGCGGCGGCTTCATGCCGCCGGTTGCACTGCCGCGGCGGATGTGGGCCGGCGGGCGCCTCGCGTTCCACGAGCCTCTGCGCGTCGGCGACGGCGTGCGCCGCGTCTCCGAGATCGGCGACATCCAGGGCAAGCAGGGCAAGAGCGGCGCGCTGGTGTTCGTGACCGTGCGTCACCGGCTGTACGCCGCCGACCGCCTCGCGATCGAGGAGGAGCACGACGTCGTCTATCGCGAGGAAGCGCGCGGCGGCGCGGCCGCGGCGGCCGCGGCCGCGCCCGCCGAGCGCGGGGAGTGGACGAAGGAAATCCGTCCCGACCCGGTGCTGCTGTTCCGCTACTCGGCGCTGACCTTCAACGGCCACCGCATCCACTACGACCAGCCGTACGTCACGGCGGTCGAGGGCTATCCCGGCCTCGTCGTGCATGGGCCGCTGATCGCGACGCTGCTGATGGAGCTCGTGCGGGCGAACGCCGCGGCGCCGCTGGCGAAGTTCGCGTTCCAGGCGCGCGCGCCGCTGTTCGACACGAACGCGTTCACGGTGAACGGGGCGCCCGCGGGGAAGCAGGCGCGGCTGTGGGCGGCCGGCGAAGACGGCCGCCTCGCCATGACGGCGAGCGCCGAGCTGAAGGCCTGATCCGGGCGGCGCGCGCCGCTCAGCGCACGAAGACGCGCAGGCGGTGGCAGCCGTTGTTGCCCATGCCGTTGGTGTTCCACGGCGCGGTCACGGGCTGCGCGTTGCCGGCGGCGTCGGTCGCGCGGCACATGAGCTCGTGCTCGCCGGGCACGGCGTCCCAGTCGCAGCGCCACGCCTGCCAGGCGAACGGCGCCGGCGGCGGATCGACGCGGGCCTCGCCCCACTCGCCGTCCACGGCGACCTCGACGCGCGCGACCGCGACGCCGTCGCCCGACCAAGCGCGGCCCATGAGCTCGACCCTGCCGGCGTCGACCATGCGCGCGCCGGTGTACCAGTCGGGAATGCCCGGCGGCGCCATCAGCGACTTCACGCGCATGTGCGTCACGGGCTCGCCGGGGTCGCCGGCGAACCTGCGGTAGCGGTAGCTCACCGCCTGCTGGTAGCCGTCGAACGCGCGGTCGATCGCTTCGATGCGCGTGAGCCACTTCACGCTCGCCATGCCGTACCAGCCGGGCACGATAAGCCGCAGCGGAAAGCCGTGCTGGGGCAGCAGCGGCTGGCCGTTCATCGCGAACGCGAGCAGCACGTCGTCGGCCATCGCGTCACCCGGCACCAGACTGCGCCCGTAGTAGTGCTCGACGCCGGCGTCGAAGCCGCGGTCGGCGCCGTAGAACGCCACCTCCTTCGTCTCCGGCTCGAGTCCCGCCTGCTCGAGCACGTCGGCGAGCCGCACCCCCGTCCACTCGGCGGTGCCGGCGGCGCCGTACATCCAGGGCATGCTGGGATAGCGCGGCGTCATGCCGGCGCGGCCGTTGCCCGCGCACTCGAGCGTCACGCGGCGCGTAACGCGCGGCAGCGCCATCAGCTCTGCGAGCGATAGCGCGAGCGGCTTCCCCACCAGGCCCTCGACCGCCAGCCGGTAGCCGTTCGCCGGCACCTGCGGGATGTCGAAGTGGCTCAGCGTGTAGTGGAGCCCGACGGGCGTCACGTCGTAGCGCAGCGCCTCCAGCGGCAGCTCGATCTGGCGCAGCGCGAGCTGCACCTCGTGGTGGTGGAAATCACCCTCGACGTGGCCGCGACGCTCCTGCTTTTCGAAGGGGTTCAGCGTCCGCATGCTCTCTCCTCGGCTGTTATGAACTCATGGCGCCGATTCCCGCGCAGCGGCCGCCCGCGGCCCGACCGGCAGGAAGAAGCGCGCCGGCGCTTCCTTGAAGCGCGTCCAGAGCGCCCGTCCCAGCACGCGGATCTGGCGCAGCGCCACCCCGCGCGAGCGCATCGCCGTCCACAGCGCCAGCGTGAAGCTGACGGTCAGGTTGACGACACCGATCAGTCCGACGCCGACGAGCGCAACGGCGACCGCCTGCGCGTCCACCTCGAAGCCCGTGCCGACCAGCGCCAGCGCCAGGTTCGCCGCCGCGAACGCGACGTGCCGGATGTCGAGCGGCAATCCCACCAGGCTGCCGACGAGCCAGGTGCTGCCCAGCATGACGCCGAAGAACACGTTGCCGGCGATGCCGCCCAGGTTGCGGTCGATAAAGGCGCCCAGCCGCGCCGCGCGCGCCGCACCCAGCACCGCCCGCAGCCAGCGCAGGTCGGCGACGCGCGCGCCGACCGCATAGTACGCGGCACGGTTGTCGAAATAGCCCGAGACGAGCCCCGAAAGGAACAGCCAGACCCCGGCGATCGCGGCGTGGAGCAGCGCCAGACTGGTGAGCGGGTGGAGCTCCTCGAGCAGATGGTGGGCCTTGCCGACCGACATGATCGCGCCGCCGTGCAGCCAGACGAGCCCGAGGCCCAGCAGCAGCGCGACCGGGAAAGCCATCAACACGTTGCCGAGGATCGCGGCGATCTGGCTGCGCACGACGTCGACCGAGAGGTCGGCGAGACGGCCGCTTTCGTTGAGACGCCCCCCCGGAGCGCCGATCGCGGCGGCGAGCGTCGCGGCCGTCATGGCGGGCTGCTTGGTCGCGATGGTGAAGCCGAGCACGTGCACCAGCACGAAGCCGGCGGCATAGTTCAGGCTGTAGACGAACGCCATGTTGAGCGGCGCCAGGTCGAGTTGCGACGCGAGCAGCTTGACGAGCGCCATGGCGCCGATGATGACGCCCGCGCCCAGCGCCGAGCGCCACATCGCGAACCAGCCGGCGCGGTCCGTGGTGACGTAGTGCTCGCCGGTTCGCCCGGCGTTCTCGGTCACGCGCAGCGCCAGCATCCGCGTCAGCTCGCCGAAATAGCGGCGCACGCTGTTGCGCTGGTTCTCGGCGGTGACGGCGCTGCGAAAGAACGTCGCCCAGCGCGGCACGGCAACCTCGCGCCCCTCGTCGCCGAAGCGCGCGGCGAGCAGGACCACCAGCAGCTCGAGCCGCTCCAGCGACTGCTCGAGTCGGCGCAGCAGATAGGTCAGCTCCAGCGACGTGCCGACCCGGGAAGCGGTCCGGTGAGCGCGCTCGACGACTTCCCGGCACTGGTCGACGAGCACGAGCACCTGCTTCTCGTCCTCCTGCGGCCGGTCCTGGGCCGCCCGGCAGGCGTCGAGAAAGCGCCGCGTCTCGCGGTCGAGGCCCATGAACGGCGAGTCGAACTCGTCCAGACTGGGCAGCACGCGCAGCAGCTCGCGCTCCACCCCCATCGCCGCGATGCGCACCGACAGGATCTGCACGGCGTCCACCATCTGGTCGGTGGCGCGATCGAGCGTCGGCGTGCCGTCTTCCGCCTCGCTCATGAGCCGCCAGAACGCGATGCGGTCCTCGTGCGCGAGCGCGTCCAGCCATTCGTGGTCGCGGGCCCCGCAGAAGATCAGGTCGATGCAGTCGCGCAGGTAATCGGGGTCCGGCTTCTCCGGCAGCAGCCGGTGCGCGATGCGCCGCCACAGCTCGGAAAAGAAGCCGGCGTTGGGCAGGACGCCGCTCTCCGCGTAGAAGCTCACCTGCTTCGTGGCGTCGAACAGCCGGCGCAGCGCGCGCTGCACGCCGCGCCGGTAGTCCTCGCGCCGCGCCAGAAGGTCGCAGAGCGCGTGGAACGCGCGCGGCGCGTGCGCCGCGTCCTTCCGCCGCGCCGGCCGCACCTCGGCCACCAGCGCCGCGAGCAGGTCCACCGGCGGCTCGCCGTCCGCGAGGAAACGGTCCAGCGTGCGCTCGAGACGCTCGACGGCGGCGCTGTCGGTCATGGCTCGGAAAAGAAAGGGGGCCCTACTTGACGCCGTACTTGGCGCGATAGTGCTGCGTGAGCACGCGCCGCGTCTGCAGGTTGGCCTGCGGGTTCTGCGCCGGCGCCCGGCGCTTGCGCCGGCGCCCGGCGGCGGGGCGGGGCGGCTGCTCGGGGGCGGGCGGCTTGGTCATGTCGGCCAGTGTACCGCGCCGGCGCGCAACGCAACATCGAACGCCGGCGCGGGCTACTCCGGCACCAGCCAGTCGACCGTCCAGCCGCCCTGCCCCTCGACTGCCAGCGTCGGCTGCAGCCAGGCGAGGATCTCGCGCGCCTCGCCGTCGAACCGGAACGGCGCATTCACCACCAGCATGCCGCAGCCGCGCAGGCTGGCCGACCACTTCGGCGGCAGCACGCAGAGCTCGAGCTTGAGGACCTTGCGGATGCCGGTCGCCGCGACGCTGCGCTCGAATGCGCGCACCGCCGCCGGCTCCATGAGCGGATACCAGAGCGCGTAGACGCCGGTGGCGAAGCGCCGGTGCGCATCCACGAGCGCCTGCGCGACGCGGTCGTACTCGCCGGCGCGGTCGAACGACGAATCGATCAGGATCAGGCCGCGCCGCTCGATCGGCGGCAGGTGCGTCCTCAGCGCGTGGTAGCCGTCGTCGCTCTCGATCATCACGGCGGACTCGTCGCGGAACAGCTGCCGGAGGCGCGCGCAATCCTCCCTGTTGAGCTCGTTGAGCACCAGGCGGTCGCCGGGCCGCCGCAGCCGCGCGACGATGCGCGGCGAGCCGGGATAGAAGCGCAGTCGGCTGCCGCGGTTCTCGGCACGCACCGCGTCGAGATAGGGATCGAGGAGCCGCGGCACGTCGTCGCGGTTCCACAGCCGCGCGATGCCGTCCTGCCATTCCTTGAGCTTCTGCGCCCACTCGTGCTGCAGGTCGTAGCGGCCGATGCCGGCGTGCGTGTCGAGGTAGCAGAACGGCTTGTCCTTCGCCGCCAGCGCAAGCACGAGCCGCGCGAGCAGCGCGTGCTTGAACACGTCGGCAAAGTTGCCGGCGTGGAACAGATGGCGGTAGGCGAGCATGGCTCCGTCCGATCGGACGCCCGCGGCGGCCGCGCCCGGGTCAGCGCTTGGGCGCCGGCAGATCCTTCACCGCCGGCGCGATGAACCCCGCGATCCTGGCAAGCGCCCGGCTGTACGCGGCGGCGAGCGCCTCGTAGCCGCCCGCGCCCGTGGGCTCGCGCGCGGCGGAGCGCCCGGCGGTGACGATGCGCCCGTCGGCGGTCTGCACCATCCACAGCGCCTCCAGCACGACCTCGCCGCCGACGGCGCCCTCGAAGCGCTGGAAGTCCGTAACCACGCGGTAGTCGGCGACGCCCGCCGCCGTGGCCGGATGCGCCGACACCTGCGGGTTGCCGGTCAGGCGCGCGATGTTCTCCGCCAGCACGCGCGGCACCTCGTCCTTGAGCGGGCCGGCCCAGCGGTGCTGCTCCGCGATGGCGACTTCGTTGGCGCCGGCGCGGGTCACCAGCTGCGGGCGATCCACCGCGTCGGGCAGCGTCACCGCGGCCACGCCGACGCTGGGGCGACCCGCGGGCGCCGCGGCCGGCGCGGACTCCGTCACCGGAACCTGCGGACTCAAGGTGTAGAACTTCGGCTTCGGCGAGCTGCCGCAGCCGGCCAGCAGCAGCGCGGCCACGGCGAAGGTCACGAGACGCATCAGGGTTTCTCCTCGGGCTTGCCGCGGATCAGCGCTTCGGGATGCTGCTCCAGGTAGTCGGTCAGCACGCGCAGCGACGCGGCGGCGCGCGAGACCTCGCGCAGGGTATCGCGCAGGTCCTGCTGCAGCGGCGCGTCGGCGGCGACCACGCGCTCGACCGCGACGAGCGACCGGCGCAGCTCGACCAGGGCGTCCTTCACCTCCGGCGTGACTTCCCGGTCGATGCGCTGCGCGGCTTGGTCGAAGCTCTTCAGCGTGCGATCCAGCGTCTCGAGCGCGCGTTGCAGGTCGGCGCCGATCTGGTCGAACCGCACCTTGGCGAGGTTCTCGGTGATGGCGGCAATGTTCTGCTCGACGCCCACCAGGCTGCCGGGGATGGTGGGCAGCACCGGCGGCTTCGCCTCCCAGTCAACCCGCGCGGGCTTCGCGCCGGGATAGAAATCGAGCGCGACGAACAATTGTCCCGTGAGAAGGCTGCCGGTCTTGAGCTGGGCGCGCATGCCGGCCTTGACCAGCGTGTCGACCCCTTCCTGCAGCGTCGCCTTGCTCGGGGTCCCGCCGAGACGTCTGCCGCTCAGCCGGTCCGGAAAAATGTCGGCGAGCACGACCATGTACACGGTCCCGTCCTTTTCCGCCGGCTGGACATGGATTCCGGTAACCTCGCCGATGGGGACGCCGCGGAAGTCCACCGGCGCCCCAACGGCGAGCCCGCGCACCGACTCCTTGAAGCGGAACTGCATCGGCACCACCAGCACGTCCTCGCGCGCGAGGGCGTCGCCGCGCCGGCGGAAGAGCCGGAACTCGGCGTCCTCGGCGGCGGGCTCCGCCCGCACCGCGGCCGGCCGGTCCTGGAACGCGATGCCGCCGATCAGGATGCTCACCACCGATTCGGTGTCGACCTCGACGCCGCCGGCGCCCACTCGCACGTCGAAGCCGCTCACCTCCCAGAAGCGCGTTTCGCTGTTCACGAACCTGTCGTACGGCGATTCGACGAAGATCCGGACCCTGAGCCCCTTGCCGTCGTCGCGCAGCTGGTACGACTCCACCCGGCCGACCTGCAGTCGGCGGTAGTACACCGGCGAGCCGATGTTGACCGAACCCAGCGTCTCCGAGGTCAGCACGTAGTGCGTCCCGGGCACGTCGGCGGTGACGACCGGCGCCTCTTCCAGGCCGGCGAACTCGCGGCGCTTCTCGCTCGACGCGCCGACGTCCATGCCGATGAAGGAGCCCGACAGCAGCGTGCCCAGCCCCTCGACGTTGCCCCCCGCGATGCGCGGCCGCACCACCCAGAAGCGCGTATCCTCGGCCAGCAGATTGGCGGCGTGCTTCTCCATGCGCGCGCGCACGATGACCTTCGACCGGTCGGGCGAGAGTTCCAGCTTCTCCACCGCCCCGACGTTGACGTTCTTGTACTTGATCTTGGTCTTCCCCGCCTCGATGCCCTCCGCGGTCTTGAACGTGATGGTGAAGGCGGGGCCGGTCTCGCTGTACGCGCGCCAGGCGAGCCAGGCGCCGATCAGCACCGCCACCAGCGGCACCACCCAGACCAGCGAGAATCGCGAGCGGCGCTTCTCGGCCACCTTCGCCTGCGGCAGCGCAGCCGCGTCAGGGGCGCCGGGGGTCTCGGCCATCGTCGTCTCCTGCGGTATCCCAGATCAGGCGCGGATCGAAGCTCATCGAAGCCAGCATGGTCAGCACCACCACGCAGCCGAACCACATGGCGCCGCGGCCGGCCGCGATGTTGGCGAGCGACTCCAGCTTGACGAGCGCCACCAGCACCATGACCACGAACACGTCCAGCATCGACCAGCGGCCGATGTACTCGAGCAGGCGGTAGAGCCGGGTGCGGCCCATCCGATGCCGCGTCGAACCGCGCTGCACCGAGCCCGCCAGGTAGGCGAGCGCGAAAAGCTTCAGCAGCGGCACCATCACGCTGGCGACGAACACCAGCACCGCGAGCGGCCACGAGCCGCTGTGCCACAGGTAGGCCACCCCGCTCAGGATCGTGTCCGCCTGGTCGCCAAACACCGACGTGGTGATCATCACCGGCTCGACGTTGGCGGGGATGTAGAGGACCGCCGCCGCGATCAGCAGCGCCCAAGTGCGCGAGACGCTGGCCGGCTTGCGCGAGTGGACGCGAGCGCCGCAGCGCGGACACTGCGCCTCGGTCTCTCCCTGCGGCGCCCGCGACACCTGCTCGCAGACGTGGCAGGCGATAAGCCCGCGGCTGGCAGCGGTTGCCGCCCTCATGCCGCCACCCTTTCGCCGCCGCTCGCCTGCCGGGCCCGGGCGACTTCGAGGCGATCCCAGACCTCGTGCGGGTCCAGCGTGTTGCTCGCCCACGCCAGCACGATGATGAGCCCGAAGAATGCCCACATGCCGATGCCCGGAATCACCGCCGCCATGTGGGCGAGCTTCACCAGGGAGACCAGCACGCCGAGCATGAACACCTCCACCATGCTCCAGGGCTTCGCCTGCTGAAGGGTGCGGAACACCGGCACCAGGTAACGCGGCGTGAGTCCCAGACGCAGCGGAATCAGCAGCGCCAGCGCGCCGGCGATCTGCACCAGCGGGACGACGAAGGCGGTCAGGAACACGAGCAGGCCGACCGGCGTCTGGCCTTCTTTGTGCAGCTGCCACGCGCCTTCCCAGACCATCGCGTTCGTGCGCTGCCCCTGGATCTCCATGCTCACGACCGGAAACGAGTTGCCGACGGCGAACAGGATTGCGGCCGCCAGCATCAGGGCCAGCGTGCGGTCGATGGTGTCGACGCGATGGGAATACAGGGTCGCGCTGCAGCGCGGGCAGATCGCCTTGCCCCCCGGCGGCAGCTCGACCTCCCGCTGCAGCAGGTCGCACTCGTGACAGGCGATAAGCTGGGACCCCCCCATGACCGGCAGCTTAAAACGGCTCCGCGCGACGGGCGCAAGACAATTCGCGACAATCAGAGCTTGTCATACTTGGTCGCCCGCCCGCGCGACTTCTCGACCGGATACTTGCGCGCGTTGAGCGCGAGCTTCTTTTCCGCCGCCAGCGCTGGGTCGATGCCGAGCTTATCGGCGAGCCGCACCAGGAACAGCAGCACGTCGGCGATCTCGAGCTCGACTTCCGCCAGCACGTCCGGCGGCAGGCTCGCGCTCTGCTCCAGCGTGAGCCACTGGAAGTGCTCGAGCAGCTCGCCGGCCTCGCCCGCCAACGCCATGGCCAGGTTCTTGGGGTTGTGGAACTGGTCCCAGTCACGCTCGGCCGCGAACGCGCGCAGGCGCGCGCGCAGCTCCTGCAGCGAATCGGCGGTGGGGCGGCGGGTCACGGGGGCGGGATCGGCGGCGGCGAATCGGGCGGACCGCGCTACTATAGCGCATCGCGTCCCGCGCGGCCGTGGAACTCGGCCGCGGCGGCGCAGCCTAAATCGTGCGCCGGCGAGCGCCGGAAACCCTCGCGAACGATGTTCAAGGCACTGAAGACCCTGCTGGACGACCTCGGCGGCGACACCACCGTCCCGGCCGGCACCGTCGGGCGCCGCGACCTGCACGACGCGGTGGCCGGGCTGCTGCACGAGATGATCCGCTCCGACCTCGCCGAACGGTCGGAAGAAAAGGCGGCGGCCGCCGAGGGCTTGCGCGCTCTGTTCGGGCTCCCCGAAGCCCAGGCGCGCGAACTGGTGGAGCAGGCCGGCGACAAGGCGCGCCGCTTCACGTCCTACTTCGGCCCGGTGTCGCTGATCAAGCGCCACTACGGCCAGCCCGAGCGCATCGCGCTGGTGGAGCACCTGTGGCGCATCGCCTACGCCGACGGCGGCCTCGATCCGCACGAGGACCACTTCGTGCGCAAGATCGCGCATCTGCTCTACGTCTCCAACACCGACGCCATGCTCGCCCGCGCGCGGGCGCGGCCGGCGCGTTAGCGCCCCGTCGGGCCGTCGCGAGCGCGTAGAATCGGCGGCATGGCCGCCCCCAGCCTGCGCCTCGGCATCGACCTCGGCGGCACCAAGACCGAGATCGTCGCGCTCGACCCGGAGCACAACGTGCTCGCGCGCCGCCGCGAGCCGACGCCGGCCGGCGACTACGCCGCGACGCTGGCGTTGATCGCGCGGCTGGTCGCCGACGCGGAGGCCGGGCTCGGCGCTGCCGGC